>NZ_UWOA01000005.1:0-104431 GCF_900604305.1 Mycobacterium sp. P7213 | reverse complement strand
CCCGGTGGCCGTCCCACCGTCGCCGCCTTGGCCGCCCTGCCCGCCTCCGGCCGGATCACCGCTACCGCCGATCCTGCCGCCGTCACCACCGGTGCCCCCGGACCCGCCGGCAGTGCTGTTGCCGGTTGCGGCCCCGCCGTGGCCTCCGGTGCCTCCCGCGCCTCCGCCGCCGCCCAGTTGACCGCCGTCGCCTCCGCGGCCGCCGTTACCGCCGGCCCCGGCGGTCTTACCGTCGCCGGCGGCGGCGCTGCCGTTGCCGCCGTCCCCACCGGCGCCCCCGCTGCCGTAGAGGTAATTGCTGTCGCCGCCGTTGCCACCGTTGCCGGCGGAACCGCCGTCGCCGGCGCCGTCCCCGCCGTTCCCACCATGGCCGCCGTTGCCCCACACGCCGCCGCCGTGGCCGCCGCTACCGCCGTCGGCGCCAAGGCCGCCGGCGCCACCGTCGCCGCCGTCACCGAACAGGCCGGCGCTGCCGCCGTTGCCACCGGCGACGCCCTCGACGTCCGAAGACCAGCCGTTGCCCCCGTCGCCGAACCACAACCCGCCGGCCCCGCCCTCGGGATGGTCGGCCGTCCCGTCGGGGCCGTTGCAGATCACGCCGCAACCGCCCTCGGCCAGCGGTGCGAACAGCGGATTGACCAAGTTGCCGAACAGCTGACCGGACGGACTGTCGATCCAGTCCTGCACAGCCTCATGCAGCCACTCGTAGAACCCGGCGGCGCCGGACGCGTCCGCGGCCAGTGCCAGCGCGTCACTGCCGAAGGGGTCTGCGCTGGTCAAGCTCCACACGGTGGGATCCAGCCAGGCCCAGCCCGCGGCCGAGGCGCCCGTGTCCTGCTCCGGCACCCCGAAGAGCGGGCTGAGCAGATCGGTGATCCAATCGAACTCGTTCGCGTGGGCGCACGGCGCCGGACCGACCGGACCCAGGCCGAAAGCGGCCAGTGCCGCCAGCGCGGGAACGGTCCGTCGTATGCGCCGAGCCGTTGCGGTGGGGTGCGCCTGGCGGCGCCGGGGAACCTTATTGCGGTGCAGTGGCATTGCTGAGCGACCTCCGGGCGGCACGTCAGGCGAAGCGGGCAGTCGGTGCCCGTCGGGGTGGACCCCTATGAGCAGGTCAGCCCGTCGCTCACCTGGCGACTTAAAGTATATGTGCACTGGACAAACGAAACTATTGGTATGACTTTATCGCACTTAGCCACATCATCACATGGACAACGGTCCGCTGAGGCGATACTGTCAAGCACCGTGGGGGAAGGGCACAGTCTTCACTAAGCCCAAACAAAGTTTTCGTAAAGCTCAGAAGGGGTGGACCAACGGTGGCACATCATCGGCGCAGTACTCAGAACGCTCAATCGATCGCGCAGCGGCGGCGGGACCGTGCGATCGGGGCGGCAGCCGCGGTCGGCGCATTCGTGGCGTTCGGAATGGCGCCCCTGGCGTCCGCGCCTTCCGCGCAGGCCGAGGACTTCGGCCTCGACGCGTTCTGGGACATGTTCGGCGTCGGCGACACCAACACCTCGGGATTCGACCTTTTCGACGTCTCGGCGTGGGGCGTCCCGGGCGCGGCCGACGGTGGCCTGTTCGACGCAGACTTCGCCCAGATGTGGCAGGACAGTTTCTACCTCCCGCTGCACGCCATGATGCAGGACTGGATCACCAGCGACTTCGGGTCGAGCGTCAACGGGGTGGTCAACCAGCTCTTCGCGCCGTTTACCGACGGCTTCTGCGGGATGATCTGCAACGGCGCCGACGGCACCGAGGACAGTGTGAACGGCCAGGCCGGTGGGCTGTGGTTCGGCGACGGCGGCAATGGCTGGGACTCGAACCTCGAGGGCATAGCCGGCGGCAACGGCGGCCACGCCGGCGGTATCGGCAACGGCGGCGACGGCGGCATGGGCGGCCTGGGCGCCGACGGCGGCAACGGGGGCCACGGCGGCGAGATGTGGGGCAACGGTGGCGACGGTGGGGCCGGCGGTAGCGGCACCGCCACGTTGGACGCGGGTAACGGCGGCAACGGTGGCTCGTCGGGTCAGGCCCAGGACTTCTTCGGCATGGGCGCGTGGGGCAATGGCGGCAACGGCGGTTCAGGCGGCACCGGTTGGACCGGTACCAACGGCTCCGCGGGCAGCGGCTCCGGCGGGACCGGCGGTGACGGCGTAGCCGGTGGCAACGCCGGAAACGGTGGAGCGGGCGGCGCCGGTTCCTCCTACGTCGGCATCGGTGGCAACGGTGGTGAGGGCGGTGTCGGTGGCGCCGGCGGCAATGGGGGCAACGGCGCGGCCGGCGACGGAGGCACCTTCGCCGACAACGGTTCCGGAAACGGCGCCGTCGGTGGCAACGGTGGCAACGGTGCCGTCGGTGGCAAGGGCGGCGTCGGCGGTGCTGCCGGTAGCGGTGGCTCCGCCGATGGCACGATCGGTGCCAACGGTGACGGCGGTGTCGGTGGTAACGGCGGCCTCGGCGGCGACGGTGGTAGCGGTGCGGCCGGCCTGGCGGTGAACGGCGTTGGCGCCAACGGCAGCGCCGGTGGCAACGGTGGCGCGGGCGGCAACGGTGGTGCTGCAGCGGCCGGCGGCGCAGCCGGTGGAGCCGGTGCCAACGTGGGCGCTGCCGGTGTCGACGGTGACGGCGGCAACGGTGGCAACGGTGGCGACGCCTCGGCCGCGACCGATGGCCGCGACGGCGTCAACGGCTACCGCGACGGCGGAACCCCGCCCGACGTCTCGGCGACCAGTGGCGGTAGCGGCGCTGCCGGAGGTACCGGTGGCGCCGGCGGCAACGGCGGCGGGACCGCGGGCAATGGTGGCAACGGCGGGGCCGGCGGGGCGGGCTCCGACGGTGGCAACGGTGGCCACGGCAGTGCCTCGATACACGGAACGACCGATTCCGTGCACGGCCTGTACAACGCCCCCGGCAACGGTGGCTCGGGCGGCGCCGGCGGTAGCGGCGGCGCGGCTGGATCCGGTGCGGCCAACGGCAACGACGGTGTGATCGGCAACGGCGGCAGCGGTGGCAACGGCGGCAACGGTGGCGACATCGCCGATGTGACCGGACACGCATCCGTGGAAGGCCCCGGCGGCTTAGGCACCCTGGGCCCGCAGGGCTCGGCCGGTACCGGTGGCGCCGGCGGCAACGGCGGTTCAGGCGCCACGGGCGGTACCGGTGGCAACGGCGGAAACGGTGGCAGTGACCCGAACGCCGGCGGCGCCCACGGGGGCGACGGTGGGACCGGTGGCACCGGCGGTGCCGGACTGGCCAACGCCGACGGCTCCGGCGGCGTGGGCGGCGACGGCGGAACCGGTGGAAATGGCGGCAACGGCAGCAACATCCGTTGGGGTGACCCGGACTGGAACACCACCTCCGGCGACTCGTCCTCGGGCCCGATCGACAACGTCCACGGCGGTGCCGGTGGCGACGGCGGTGCCGGCGGTGCCGGAGCCAACACCGGGGGCACCGGCGGTAACGGCGGTGATGGCGGCGACGTCATCACCCCGCACCTGGGCGATGACGGCCTCAACGGCGGTGCCGGCGACACTCCCGGTACCGGCAGCACCGGTGGCGCCGAAGGCGCTGGTGGTGCCGCAGGTGCCGGTCCCGCCGCGGGCGGCGCGGGCCAGGACGGCACCCCGGGCGTCGTCGTCCCGTAGTAGGACAGCCCAGGAAAAACACCCCGCACAGATCGTGCGGGGTGTTTTTCGTTGCGCCGGGGACAGCGTGGCGGCTAAACCCCGCCGCGGGCAACCAGTTGTGCCGCAATCACATTGCGCTGAATCTCGTTGGTGCCCTCGCCGACGATCATCAGCGGTGCGTCCCGGAAGTAGCGTTCCACGTCGTATTCGGTGGAGTAGCCGTAGCCGCCGTGGATGCGTACCGCGTTGAGCGCGATCTCCATCGCGGCTTCCGACGCGAACAACTTGGCCATGCCGGCCTCCATGTCGCAGCGCTGCCCGCTGTCGTAGCGCTCAGCGGCGTATCTGGTGAGCTGGCGGGCGGCCGTCAACTTGGTCGCCATGTCGGCCAGATAATTGCCCACGCTTTGGTGCTTCCAGATCGGCTGTCCGAAACTCTCCCGTTGTTGGGCGTAGGTGAGGGCATCTTCGAGCGCGGCGGTCGCTACGCCCAGGGCCCGCGCCGCCACCTGGATGCGGCCGGTCTCCAGGCCCTTCATCATCTGGGCGAAGCCGCTGCCGGGCGTGCCGCCGAGCACCGCAGCCGCCGGCACCCGGCAGCCGTCGAAGCTCAGCTCGCAGCTCTCCACCCCCTTGTAGCCCAGCTTCGGCAGGTCCCGCGAGATCGTCAGCCCGGCGCTGGGATTCTCCACCAGCAGCACCGAAATGCCGGTGTGCCGCGGAGTGGCCTTCGGATCGGTTTTGGCCAGCAGCGCTATCAGTCCCGAATAGCGGGCGTTGGAGATCCACGTCTTGGACCCGTTGATCACCAGCGTGTCCGGGTCGGCCGACGGCACCGCGGACGTCGTCATGTTCTGCAGGTCACTGCCGCCGCCCGGTTCGGTCAGGGCCATCGTGGCGCGCAGCGCTCCGGTAGCCATGGCCGGCAGGTAACGCTGCTTCTGTTCGTCGGTACCGAACAGGCTCAGCAGCTTCGCGACCACGGTATGGCCGCCCATGGCCCCGGCCAGGCTCATCCAACCGCGAGCCAGCTCCTGGGTGACCAGGACGTAGCACGGCATCGACACCGGTGTGCCGCCGTATTCCTCCGGAACGGCCAGACCGTAGATGCCGAGGTGCTTCATCTGTTCGATCCACGCCTCCGGGTAGGTGTTGGCGTGCTCGACGTCGCGGACCGCCGGTTTCACCTCCCGGTCGATGAACTGACGCACCGTTTCGACCAGGATCGACTCTTCGTGGTTCACCGGTTCACCGTATGTCAGGATTTTCGTGTGACCAGCGGCCCCTACTTCGACGAGCTCCGGGTCGGCCAGGTGTTCGACGCAGCTCCGGCGATGACTCTGACGGCCGGTGCGGCGGCACTGCATCAGGCGATCCTCGGAGACCGGCTACGGCTGCCGCTGGACGCCGAATTGTCTCGGGCGGTGACGGGGTCCACGACCCCACTGGCTCACCCCGGGCTGGTCTGCGACGTCGCGATCGGGCAGTCCACGCTGGTCACCCGGCGCGTCAAAGCCAACCTCTTCTACCGCGGCCTGGCCTTCTTCCGGTATCCGGTGATCGGCGACACCGTTTTCACCCGCACCGAAGTCGTTGGATTGAAGCAGAATTCAGCCAAGCCCGGGCGAGAACCCACCGGCCTGGTGGCACTGCGGATCACCACCATCGACCAGGTGGACCGGCCGGTGCTCGACTTCTACCGGTGCGCGATGCTGCCGCTGTCGCCTGATGCCGCTGATACCGGCCACGGCGATGACCTGTCTGCCATTGGCGCAGGGCTCGCGGCGCCTGTGGACGTGACCGCGGACTGGGACGGCGCGGAGTTTCGGCAACGGGTGCCGGGGCCCCACTTCGACCCGGATCTCGTGGGGACCGTCCTGACCAGCACGGGCGACGTGGTCTCGGGTGCCCCGGAGCTTGCCCGGCTGACACTCAATGTTGCGGCTACACATCATGATTCGCGGGTCGCTGGGCAGCGACTGGTCTACGGCGGGCACACCATCGGGCTGGCGCTGGCGCAGGCGTCGCGACTGCTGCCGAATCTGGTCACGGTGCTGGGCTGGCAGTCCTGCGATCACACCGCGCCGGTGCACGAAGGCGACACCCTCTACAGCGAGCTACACATCGAGTCGGCCCGCGACAACGTGTTGGGGCTGCGATCGCTGGTCTATGCCGCCGGTGCCGATGGTGAGCCGGACCGTCAGGTGCTGGACTGGCGTTTCACCGCCTTGCAGTTCTGAGCGGCCATGTCAGTGCGGTAGATCCCGGAACGGGGCGTCGCGATAGGGATCGGGCTCCTTGGGCAGGCCCAGCACTCGCTCGCCGATGATGTTGCGCTGAATCTGGTCCGTGCCGCCGCCGATCGAGGTGAAGTAGGCGTTGAGCGCCCGGAAGGTCACCGCGTCGCCGACCGGATTGTCCGGACCGCTGAGCATCGACTCGACGCCGACGATCTCGGTCTGGACCCGGGCGGTCTCGTGCAGGATGCGCGACATGGCGATCTTGCCGAGCGCCAGCAGGGTGGCGGCCTCGGCGCGGTCGGTGCTGGTCTTGGCGCGCTGGTTGTTCCAGCGGTTCACCGTCGTCAGCGCCTGGATGCGGGCGACCTCCTGGCGAATGTGGGAGTCCGAAAGGCGCCCGGCATCCCGGGCCAAGTCGACTAAGCCGCTGGACTTCTCCTTGCGGCGTGCGGTGCGCGCGACATCACCCATCAGGCGCCGCTCGTAGCCCAGTGCCACCTGCAGCACCGACCATCCTTCGCCGGGTTCGCCGATCCGGTTGGCGTCGGGAACCCGGGCGTTGGTCAGAAACACCTCATTGAACTCTGATTCGCCGGTGATCTGGTGGATCGGCCGGACCTCCACGCCGGGCTGGCGCATCGGCAGCATGAAGAAGGTGATCCCGTTGTGCTTGGGTACGTCCGGGTTGGTGCGGGCCACCAGCATGCCGTAGTCGGCGGTGGTCGCGAACGACGTCCAGACCTTCTGCCCGTTGACAACCCAGTCATCACCGTCGCGCTCGGCGCGGGTGCGCAGACCGGCCAAGTCCGATCCTGCGCCGGGCTCGCTGTAGAGCAGGCACGACTTGGCTTCGCCCCGCAGCGCCGGGGGCAGCAGCCGGTGCTTCTGTTCGTCGGTGCCCCGGTCATGGATTGTGCAGGCGAACAGGTCGGCCCGGTCGTGACCGGTTCCTGGGGCGCCGACGGCAGCGAATTCGGATGCCACCAAACGGGATTGCCGGTCGGTCAGGCCACGGCCGTAGCAGTCCGGCTCCCAGCTCGGAGCGGTCCATCCGGCGGCGAGCATCGCCGCGGCGAAGGTGGCCCGGTCGGTGCCGGGCGCCCAGTTGGCGGCTAACCAGTCGCGGACTTCGGCGCGAAGTGCGTCGTCAGGGTCGGGCAGCGTCATCTCACGCTCCGATCTCTTGCAGGTACCGCTCCCGGTGCCAGGACGGGCTGCCGAACAGGTGGGCATCGCTGCGCGCCCGGCGCAGATAGCGGTGCGCGGGATGTTCCCAGGTGAATCCGATTCCGCCATGAACCTGGATGTTGGTGGCACCCACAAAGACGAAGGCATCCGAGCAATATGCCTGGGCCAGTGCGAGATCCGCGGTCCAGTCAGCCGATCCGCCCGCCCCGGCCGTGGCCACCTGGCGAGCAGCCGTCACCGCCGACTCGGCCTCCAACAACATGTCGGCGCACATGTGCTTGACGGCTTGGAAGCTGCCGATGGCGCGGCCGAACTGGAAGCGGGTCTTGGCGTAGTCGCGGGCCATCTCCATGGCGAACCTGGCGGCACCGGCCTGTTCACCGAGCAGTGCCACCGCGGAACGGTCCAGCGCAGCGGTCAAGGCGGCGACCCCGGCTCCGGCCGAGCCGACCGCGGTCGCCGGGGCGTCCGTCAACCGGACCAGGCACAGCCGGCGGGAGGGGTCGACGGTGGTCAGTGGTTCCACGGTGACGCCCGCTCCGGCCGGGTCGACGGCGAAGATCCCGGGTCCGTCCTCGGCGTCCGCCAGAACGTAGAGCAGGTCGGCGGTGTCCGCGTCGAGCACGAACCGCTTCTCGCCGGAGACCAATCCACCGCGGGCCGTGGTAGCCGGTGTGGCGGGTGGTCGGGTGGAATCGCTCTCGGCGAATGCGACCGTGACCCGGGTGCGCCCGGCGGCGATCGCCGGTAGCACGGCCTCGCGTTGTGCCGGGTCGTCCACTGCCAGCAGCAGATTGACCGCGAGCACCGCCGTCGACAGGTACGGACCGGAGTACAGGACCCGGCCTAGCTCTTCGGCGACCACGCCTACCTCGACCAGTCCGGCATCCGCACCGCCGTACTGCTCGGGCACCAACAGTCCGAGCAGGCCCATCGCCGCCAACTCGGACCAGACATCGTCGTCGGGCGAGCGTTTGGTCATCAACTCTGCGACCGCGCCCCGCAGCGCCCGCAGTTCTTCGGGGCTGGAACCGGCCACCGCTCAGGCCCCCCGGCCGAAGGCGTTACGCAGGCTCTCGCACTGTCGGGCGAAAAACGCCCGTGACACCGCGACTTTGGGCCTCAACAGGTCGAACCCGTGGAATGCCCCGGGGACGGTCTCCACCTCGCAGGGCACGCCGGCCTGCCGCAGTCGCTCTGCGTAGGCCAGATCCTCGTCGTGGAACAGATCAAAGGTGCCCACCCCGATCCAGGCCGGCGCCAGCCCGCTCAGGTCGGCACGTCGTGCCGGCACCGCGATCTGCGGATCCGTGTCGCCCAGATAGGCGGTCCAGCCGAACAGGTTGCTCCGCGGATTCCACAGTCGGTAGCTCCGATTGGCCGGCAGTGCCGCGCTGCGATCGTCCAGCATCGGGTACACCAGCAGCTGCAGCACGGGGGAGACCTCGCCGCGGTCGGCGGCCAACTGCGCCAGGGCCGCGGCCAGCCCGCCGCCGGCACTGGCACCGCCGATCGCGATCCGGGCCGGATCGACCCCGGGCAGCTCCGCGAGCCGGGTCAGTGCCGCCCAGCAGTCCTCCAACGCGGCGGGATAGGGGTTCTGGGGCGCCAGTCGGTAGTCCACCGACGCGACCGTGGCACCCAGTTCCGTGCTGAACCTGCGGCAGAGCCGGTCATCCTGGGCTGCCGTGCCGATGACGTAGCCGCCACCGTGGATCCACAGCAGTGCCGGCGCGGGATCGGCGGTGCGATTCGGCGGCCGAAAAACCCGGATGGTGGCCCCCGAGGGCAAACCCAAGACCTCGACGTCGGCGGGGGTGCGTCGGCCCTGCATCCCGGTGAGGGCCTGCAGCACCGGCAGGGTCCGGCGCCCGAGCCCGCCACGCGGAAGGAACCGGGCAGTTCTGCGCAGATCTGGATGGAACCCGCTGCTTACCATCGGCTCAGTATCGCTGGCGCCGGATCGGCGGCGCCGCCAACCCACCCGATTGCGACCGCCTCCGACCCCAAACGCGATACCCTGCGCGAATGACGGGACGATCGCAGACCCCGGAGACCGGACTTAACCTGGCTGGCCGGCTGCGCTGGCTGAAGCGAGCCCGAACGGCCGACTATCTGCTGGCGTTCAGCGTCGCCTCAGCGTCGTTGCCGGTGGTCGGGAAGCACCTGGAACCCCTGGGCGGGATGACCGCGATGGGGGTGTGGGGCACCCGTCATATGCCGGAGTTCTTCTCCAGCGCCGCTAAGTCGTGGCTGGCCCCGGGGTCCGCGGCCGTCCGCAAGCAGGAGCGCGAGCAGACCCACGTGGTCAGCGATGCCGCGCTGCGTGGGGTGGTCTCGGCAGCCGATCTCGACATCGACTGGCCCGAGCCGGAGCAGGCGCCGCCGGTGGCAAAGGCGCTGCAGCACCGCCGGAACATGTATCGCTCCGGGGTGCAATACGGCAGCGACCCCGCGCAGGTACTCGATGTGTGGCGGTCCCGCGAGCTGCCCGACGGTCCCGCCCCGGTGCTGATCTACGTCCCCGGTGGTGCCTGGGTGCATGGCAGCCGGCTGTTGCAGGGTTATGCGCTGCTGTCCCATCTGGCCGAGCAGGGCTGGGTGTGTCTGTCGATCGACTACCGGGTCGCACCGCACAACCGGTGGCCGAGCCACATCGTCGACGTCAAGACCGCGATCGCCTGGGCGCGCGCCAACGTCGACAAATTCGGCGGTGACCGCAGCTTCGTTGCCGTGGCGGGTGCCTCGGCCGGCGGGCATCTGGCCGCCCTGGCCGGGCTGACCGGCAGTGCGGTCGACTTCGAGTTCGCCGACCAACTGCCGGCAGGTGGGGACACCTCAGTCGACGCCGTGGTGGGGATCTACGGCCGCTACGACTGGGAAGACCGCTCCACCCGCGAGCGGGTCGCCTTCGTCGATTTCCTGGAGCGGGTCGTGGTCGGTCGCTCGATGCGGCGCCATGGCGACATCTACCGGCAGGCCTCCCCGATCGCGCGGGTGCATCCGGATGCGCCGCCGTTCCTGGTGGTGCACGGCAGCGCCGACACGGTCATCCCGGTGCAGCAAGCCCGTAGCTTCGCCGACCGATTGCGGGCGGTGTCGCGTTCCAAGGTCGGCTACCTGGAGCTGCCCGGTGCAGGGCATGGTTTCGACATGACCGATGGCGCGCGCACCGGTGCGATGAGCACGGCAATCGGTTTGTTTCTCAACCAGATTCACCGCGACCGCACCACCGTCGGGAGCAAACAGATCATCTGAACCCGTACGCCACGGTATGGTCCCTGCATGACGAGGGGTCACGGGTGAAGCGGCTCACCGGGTGGGATGCGGTTCTGCTGTACAGCGAGACGGCAAACGTGCACATGCACACTTTGAAGATCGCGGTGATCGAGCTGGACGCCGATCGGCGCGGGTTCGACGTCGAAGCCTTTCGGCGGGTGATCCACGGCCGGCTCTACAAGTTGGATCCGTTCCGATACCAACTGGTGGACATCCCCGGTAAGTTCCATCACCCGATGTGGCGGGAGAACTGCGAAGTCGACCTGGCCTACCACATCCGGCCGTGGTCGCTGCCCGCTCCGGGCGGCCGCCGCGAACTCGATGAGGCCATCGGCGAGATCGGCAGCACGCCGCTGGACCGTAGCCGGCCGTTGTGGGAGATGTACTTCATCGACGGGCTGGCAAACAACCGGATCGCGGTGGTCGGCAAGATCCACCACGCCCTGGCCGACGGGATCGCGTCGGCGAACCTGATGGCCCGCGGAATGGACCTGGTGGCCGGCCCACAGCACGAGCACGACTCCTACGAAACCGATCCCGCCCCCACCAGCGGACAGTTGGTGCGCTCAGCGTTCCGCGACCATTTCCGGCAGATGGGCAAGATCCCGGCGACCATCGGCTACACGGCGGCCGGTATCGGGCGGGTCCGGCGTAGCACGCGCAAGCTCTCCGCCGACCTGACTCGGCCGTTCACTCCGCCGCCGAGTTTCCTCAACCACGTGCTGACCCCGGAACGGCGCTTCGCCACCGCAACACTGGCGCTGGCCGATATCAAGGCGACCAGCAAGCAGTTGGGTGTCACCATCAACGATCTGGTGCTGGCCATCTCAGCCGGGGCGTTGCGCACGCTGCTGCTGCGCTACGACGGAAAGGCGGATCATCCGCTGCTGGCGTCGGTGCCGATGAGCTTTGACTTCTCCGCGGACCGGATCTCCGGCAACAGGTTCTCCGGAGTGCTGGTGGCGTTGCCGGTCGATGTGGCCGACGTTCGAGAACGGATCGCTAAAGCCCGGGAGGCGGCCGATCTGGCCAAGGAGGCCCACCACCTGGTCGGACCAGAGCTGGTCAGCCGGTGGTCGGCGTACCTGCCGCCCGCGCCGGCGGAGTCGTTGTTCCGGTGGTTGTCGGGCAAGGACGGTCAGAACAAGGTTCTCAACCTCAACATCTCCAATGTTCCCGGCCCGCGGGAGCGTGGCAGGGTCGGCGGTGCGCTGGTCACCGAGATCTATTCGGTGGGGCCGTTGACCGCCGGCAGTGGTCTGAACATCACGGTGTGGAGCTATGTCGACCAGCTCAACATCTCGGTGCTGACTGACGGTGCCACCGTTGAAGATCCGCATGAGGTGACCACCGCACTGGTCAACGAGTTCATCGAGATCCGCCGTGCCGCTGGGTTTTCCGAGGAGCTGACCACCGTCGAGTCGGCGATGGCGCCCGCTTAGGTCTCAGTCGGACGCTGCCAGCGCCTGCAGTTCGCGACGCAGGACCTTGCCGGTGTTGTTGCGCGGCAGCGCATCCATGATGGTGATATCGCGCGGCACCTTGTAGCCGGCCAGATTCTCCCGGACGTGCTGCTTCAGTTCGTCGGGCGAGGCTGAGCTACCCGGCGTCAACACCACGAAGGCCGCCAGTCGCTGTCCGTAGTCGGTATCGTCGACACCGATCACCGCGGCCTCTGCGACGGCGCCATGCTTGATCAGCGCCTTCTCCGTCTCGATCGGGTAGACGTTCTCTCCCCCCGAGACGATCATCTCGTCATCCCGTCCGACCACGAAAAGTCTGCCGGTGCTGTCGAAGTAGCCCAAATCGCCGGACGCCATGAAACCGTCGTGGAACAACTTCGAATCGCCGCCGGTGTAGCCGTCGAACTGCGAGGAGTTGCGAACGAAGATCTGCCCGGTCACCCCGGTCGGAACCTCGGCGAAATCGGCGTCCAGGATTCGGATCTCGCTCCCCGGTGCCGGACGGCCGGCGGTGTCGGGGGAGTAGCGCAGGTCCTCCGGTGTGGCCAGCGCGATCATGCCGGCTTCGGTGGCGTTGTAGTTGTTGTAGACCACATCGCCGAAGGTGTCCATGAACGCCGTCACCACGTCGGGATGCATCCGTGAACCAGAGGCTGTTGCGAACCGAAGTGACTTACAAGGGTATTGGGATCGAACATCATCGGGCAGCGCCATGATCCGGTCGAACATGACCGGTACGACGCACAGCCCGGCCGCCTGGTTGGACTCGATCAGTCCCAGGGTGGCTTCGGGATCGAATTTCCGTCGGGTGGCGATCGTGCACGCCATGGTGAGCGCCAGCGCCAGCTGGGAGAACCCCCAGGCGTGGAACATCGGCGCGGCGATGACCACGGTTTCCTCGGTGTGCCAGGGGATCCGGTCGAAAATGGCTTGCAGGTCGGCGATTCCGCCTCCACCGCGGCCGGAGCGGCGAGCCCCCTTGGGGGTGCCGGTGGTTCCGGAGGTGAGCATGACCAGCTTGCCGCTACGAGACGCTTTGGCCGGTCGACGGCCGGCATTGGCGTTGATCAACTCGTCTGCCGTCAGGCCGGGGACCGCACTGTCGGCCCAACTGACCACCCGCGTACACCCCGAGCCGGCCGGCACGGCCAGATCCACGGCGGCGGTGAACTCCTCGTCGTAGAAGATCAGGTCGACGCCTTCGCGGGCGACGACTTCGGCCAACGCCGGGCCAGCGAAGCTGGTGTTGAGCAACAACACGTCTGCGCCGATCCGATTGGCGGCCGCCAGCGCCTCGATGAAGCCGCGGTGGTTACGGCACATCAACGCGATCGCCTGCGGCGTCCGGCCGGGCAGCCGTTGCAGGCCGGCGGCCAGCGCGTTGCAGCGCCGGTCGAGTTCGGCGTAGCTGCAGGTGCCGTGCTCGTCGATGATCGCCGGGCGGTCACCGCAGCGCTGGGCTGCCATGGCGATACCGGTAGTGGTGGTGCCGCCCTCGGCGGCCGCGGCGGCGGCGATCCGCAGGTACTTGTCCGGGCGCATGGGCGCCAACAGTCCGGCCCGGGTGAAGGTCACCAGCATCGAGCCGACCCGGTTTAGCGAGTCGAAAAGGCCCATCGCGTTCAGCCCAGGACCGGCAGACGGCGTTCGCTGGCGAGCTTGTCCAGCGCTTTCTGCATGACGGCACGCACGTGCGCGTCGACGAGGTCGATGTCGGGGTCCTCGCCGAACTCGGCGATGATGTCGATCGGCTCGCACACCTGCATCACGATCTTGGTGGGCAGCGGCAGGTTGACCGGCAGCACCGCGGACAGGCCGAAGGGGAAGCCGAACGAGATCGGCAGAATCTTGACCCGCATCAGCTTGTCCAGGCGCAGCGCCTTGGCCAGTCCGGTGCCGCGGGACAGGTAGAACTGGCTTTCCTGGCCGCCGATCCCGACCGTCGGCACGATCGGCACACCGGCGTTGATCGCGGCGCGAATGTAGCCCTTGCGGCCGCCGAAGTCGATCTTGTTCTCTTCCAGCGTCGGCCGGTAGACGTCGTAGTCGCCGCCGGGGAAGACCACCACCACGCCGCCGGAGCGCAGCGCCTCGTCGGCGTTGGCATGGTTGGCCGGGATGAACCCGGTCTTGCGGAAGAAGTCCGCGGTGACGCCGGTGAAGATCAGGTCGTGGCTGAGCGTGTAAACCGGGCGGTCGTAGCCGAATGTCTCGTAGAAACCGGTGGCGAACACCGGCACGTCCATCGCGAACAGGCCACCGGAATGGTTCGACACCACCAGTGCGCCGCCGTTGGGGAACGACTCCAAGCCGCGCACCTCAGCACGGTGGTAGCCCTTGATGAACGGTCGTAACAGGCCCATGACCCGTTCGGTCAGACCCGGGTCCCACTTCGTGATGGGCCGGGGAAGGTCGTCCGACCAGTCGTTGTCCGGCGTGTCCACCACGGCCCCCTTAAGTGAAACGTGTTCTAGTTTTGTCCATGTTACCGGGTCAGGACCCCTGGTGGATACCATCAGCGAACTGTTCCGGGTAGCCGAAGGGAGCTCCGCATCGACGTGCAGGCGTACTTCGACCGCATCGGCTATCGCGGTGGCACCGAGCCGACGCATGAGACGCTCACCGCCCTGGTGTCCGCGCACGTCCGCGGCATCCCGTTTGAGAATCTCGACCCACTGATGGGTGTTCCGGTGATCGACCTCAGCTCGGCCGCACTGTGCGCCAAGCTGGTGGCGCGACGTCGCGGTGGCTACTGCTACGAGCACAACAACCTGATGCGCGACGTGCTGTGCGCGCTCGGCTTCGGAGCCGAGCGACTGGCCGGGCGGGTGGTGTGGATGAGCCCGGAGGGACTGGACGGGCCGTCGCATCCGCAGACCCACCAGGCGTTGGCGGTGACGATCCCGGGGGCCGGGCAGCGCTATCTCGTCGACGTGGGATTCGGCGGGCAGACGCCCACGGCACCGATCCCGATGATCCCCGACGAGGTTCAGCAGACCTCCCACGAGCCGTTCCGGCTGCGTACCCGCGGTAGCGGCGCAGATGAATGGGTGTTGGAGACACTGATCGGCGAGCGCTGGCGGCCGCTGTACATCGTGGGACTGCAGCCACGGCCGCTGATCGACATGCAGGTGGGCAGCTGGTACGTGTCCACCTACCCCGAGTCGAACTTCGTCGTCGGCCTCAGTGTGGCGCTGGTGACCGACGATGCCCGCTGGAACCTGCGCGGTCGCAACCTGGCGATCCACTCCCGCAGCGGCACCGAGCGGATTCGGTTCGACGACGCCGCGCAGGTGTGTGAGGCTCTGACCGACCGCTTCGGCATCGATCTCGCCGGTTTGGGCGACGTCGAGACCAAGGTGGCATCGGTGCTGGACACCTGATGGTCAAGATCGCGTTGGCGGGCGTCCTGGCAGCCGCGGGCCTGAGCTTCGCCGGCATCGCGTCGGCCGGGCCGATGCCGGGCATCGAGTTGCTGGACGACAGCAGCAGCTGCACAGCGGGCTTTCTGGCCCAGGACGACGCCGGCGGCTACTACCTGCTGACCAGCGGTCACTGCGATTCGCACGACGGGTCGCAGTGGACCGACATCTTCGAGACGCCGCTCGGAATCATCACCGCCAGCGAAGACAATGGCGAGGACCGCGACGCCGCGATCATCCGGCTCGAGCCCGATGCCGGCCGGCCCAACCCCAAGATCGCTGGCCGTTATCCGGTGGCCGGTGTGCTGCCGCCGGATCAGATCCACGTCGGTATGACGATCTGCAAGGTCGGTGCCCAGACAGGTGAGACCTGCGGTCCGGTGACCGCCGTCAACGGCAACCTGGTGGAAACCCGCGTGTACAGCACCATCGGTGACAGCGGCAGCCCCGGCTTCGTGGTCAACCCGGACGGCACCGTCAGCGCGGTCGGGATTCTGCAGGGCGGACCGGTCGACGACGACTCGAGCACCGACTTCGTCCTGGTGGAGCCGATCCTGCGACAGTGGGGATTGCACGTAGTGCGTTAGAACGTTGCGATTCCGGCGACCTGCGCCGCATCAAGGTGCATGCTGGAATGATGGGTCACTTCAAGAGCAATGTGCGCGACCTGGAATTCAATCTGTTCGAACTGCTGGGCCTGGAGCAGTGCTTGGCTGACGGCGCGTTCGGAGATCTCGACGGCGACACCGTGCGCCAGATGCTGGCCGAAGCCGCCCGGCTCGCCGAGGGGCCGGTGGCCGAGTCCTTTGCCTCCAGCGACCGCCATCCGCCGGTGTTCGACCCGGCCACCCACAGCGTCACGCTGCCCGAACCCTTCAAGGAGTCCCTGCGGGCCTGGAAGGAGGGCGAGTGGTTCCGGATCGGCCTGGACGAGGCGGTCGGCGGGGTGCCGGCGCCGTCGATGGTGTCCTGGGCGATCAACGAATTGGCGCTGGGCGCCAACCCTGCGGTGTTCATCTTCATGGCCGGCCCGATCTTCGCCAACATCCTTTACGGGCTGGGCAACGAACAGCAGCGGCACTGGGCGTCCATGGTGATCGACCGGAACTGGGCCGCCACCATGGTGCTCACCGAACCCGACGCCGGTTCTGACGTCGGTGCGGGCCGTACCAAGGCCATCGAGCAGCCCGACGGCACCTGGCACATCGACGGCGTCAAGCGATTCATCACCAACGGCGACACCGACGACATGTTCGAGAACATCATGCACATGACCCTGGCCCGCCCCGAAGGTGCCGGACCGGGAACCAAGGGGCTAAGCCTGTTTCTGGTACCTAAATTCCTGCCGGATCCCGAGACGGGGGAGCCCGGCGAGCGCAACGGGGTGTTCGTCACCGGCCTGGAACACAAGATGGGACTGAAGGTTTCGACCACCTGCGAACTCACCTTCGGACAGCACGGCGTTCCGGCGAAAGGGTGGCTGGTCGGCGACAGCCGCAACGGCATCGCGCAGATGTTCCGCGTCATCGAGTATGCCCGAATGATGGTGGGAACCAAGGCAATCGCCACGCTGTCAACCGGCTACCTCAACGCGCTGGAATATGCCAAGACCCGCATTCAGGGGGCCGACCTGACCCAGATGACGGACAAGACCGCGCCGCGGGTGTCGATCATCCATCACCCGGATGTGCGGCGCGCCCTGATGATGCAGAAGGTTTACGCAGAGGGGATGCGGGCGCTGTATCTCTACACTGCCGCCCACCAGAATCCGCAGGTCGCCTTGCAGGTCTCGGGCGCTGACGCCGAGATGGCCGAACGGGTCAACGACCTGCTGCTTCCGATCGTCAAGGGTGTCGGTTCGGAACGTGCCTACCAGTACCTGACCGAATCGTTGCAGACGTTCGGCGGCTCGGGTTTCCTGCAGGACTATCCGATCGAGCAGTACATCCGTGACGCCAAGATCGACTCGCTGTACGAGGGCACCACGGCGATTCAGGCCCAGGACTTCTTCTTTCGCAAGATCGCTCGTGACCGCGGTGTGGCGCTGGCGCATCTGGTGGGCCAGATCGAGGCGTTGCTCGACGACGCCGACGGTCACAAGGAACTGGCCGATTCGCGCAAGTTGCTGGCCGCCGCGCTCGACGACGCGCGGGCGATGGTGGCCGCCATGACCGGATACATGTTCGGCTCACAGCAGGACGCCCGAGAGCTCTATCGGGTGGGCTTGGGTTCGGTGCGGTTCCTGCTGGCCGTCGGCGATCTGATGATCGGCTGGCTGCTGATGCGTCAGGCCGAGATCGCGCTGACGGCACTGGACCAAGGAGCGTCCGGCGACGAGCAGCATTTCTACCGCGGCAAGGTGGCGGCGGCAAAGTTCTTCGCGGCCAACGTGTTACCCCGGCTCGCCGCGGATCGCCGAATGGTGGAAAGCGAGGACCTCGCGTTGATGGATCTCGCCGAGGACGCGTTCTAGCGAAAGCGCCCTGCGGTGGACACCCACACCCGGAAATACCGGCTTGCCGATCGCGGCTATGCCATCGTTCGGTGGGCCCATGAGCTGGCCCAGGGGCGCGGCGCGGTCGTGGTGGAACCGGACATCGAGGCGATCCGGCGTCGCGACGGCGCACTGGCTTTCGTCGACGTGGCACCGTTCAAGACCGTGCCGGACGGGCCGTTGTCGGTGTTGCGCGAACTGCTGGACCTGGAAGCCCTGGAGTTGCGCGCCTGGAGCAGGCGGGGGTTCGCCAGGTTTCACAAGCGTGCTGCGGCCAAACAGGCCGAGCGGATCTGCCGGGAACAGGGCAGCGAAGCCGCCGTCGACTGGGTGCTGGCCAACGCCACCGCCGATCAGGTGGATCTCGACGAGCTCCGGGACCGGCTCGGCGCGCGGCTGTACACCGCCGGCGGGCGCGACGAAGACTACTACCGCGCCCAGGTGGGGCGCTGTATCGAGCATCGAAGGCGCCGCCTCAACGGCTGAGCCGCCGGTCAGCTGCGGCGCTGCCGAACCTTGTAGGTCGAGGGCCACGACACCCGGGTGTCGTCGCCTGACAGCGGTGTTCCCTTGGTGCCGACGGTGACGTTGTAGGCTTCCTCGCCGGGGGCGACCTCACGGTTGGCGTGTTCGGTGGCCAGGTAGTACAGCTGATCGATCTCCAGGTCGACGAAGGCGACAAAGCTCGTCTTGCGCACCGCATCGCCGAAGCCGGCCGTCATGTGATCCGCCACGATCCGCGATGCGATCGCCGCGGCGGCCAGAACTGTAAACGGAATGACCCAGCAGCACAGATAATTCAGCGGTGTGCCGGCGCCGGGCAGCAGGAGCGCTGGGATCACCGCCGAGACGAACATCGCCGTCACAGCGCCCAGCCAGATCCACGTCACCCGGTGCACGACGGGACCGAACAGCTCCGACTGCGCCACCGCCGCCGGCAGATCCGCCTTCACGACGGCTTCCACCACCGATCTGCCCAGCGCGATGCCGGCGAGCAGCGTCGCGAACAGTCCGGCGACACTCAATGCCAGCACCCAGTGCTGCGCCCCGGTCAACGCCAGCGGCGATACCGCCAGCACCGCGAACGTCGCAACGGCCCCGATGCCCAAGAGGCGTAACGACGAGCCGCGGCCGCTGACCACGACGCTGAACGCAAAGACCAACGCCACCGCCGCCGCGATCACCGGTGGCGCGTTGCCCACCAGCACCCAGTACACCGCCCAGGGTGCAAACCACACCAGCACGCCCACGCACGGCAGTATAGGGGCTTACCGTTGCCTCAACGGCAAGGTGAACTGCTCCGGGACGCTCCGATCAGGCGTCCAGGGTGTAGCCCATCGGCATTAGCACGCTCTTCTGCTGAGTGAAGTGCTCGACGCCCTCTTTGCCGTTCTCCCGGCCGATGCCGGAGTTCTTGAAGCCGCCGAACGGGCAGCACGGGTCGAAGGCGTACCAGTTGATCCCGTAGGTGCCGGTCCGGATCTTGCTCGCGATCTCGATCCCGCGCGGGACATCGGAGGTCCACACGCTGCCGGCCAGTCCGTACACCGAGTCGTTGGCGATCGCGATCGCGTCGTCCTCGGTGTCGTAGGCGATGATCGACAGCACCGGCCCGAAGATCTCCTCCTGGGCGATCGTCATGGAGTTGTCCACGTCGGCGAACACGGTCGGCTCCACGAAGAAGCCGGAGTCCAGCCCCTCGGGGCGGCCGCCGCCGCAGACCAGCCGGGCGCCTTCCTCAATGCCCTTGGCGATGTAGCCCTCGACGCGCTCGCGCTGCTTCTCGCTGATCAGCGCACCGATCTGAGCGCCCGGGTCATCCGGCAGGCCGACCGGCAGCGCGGTGACGAAGTTTTTGACCGCCTCCACGACCTCCTCGTAGCGCGAGCGGGGCGCCAGGATGCGGGTCTGGGCGACACACGCCTGCCCGGTGTTCATGATCCCGGAGAACACCAGCATGGGGATGGCCGATGCCAGGTCGACGTCCTCGAGGATGATGGACGCCGACTTGCCGCCGAGCTCCAGCGTGCACGGCTTGAGCAGGTCCGCGGCGCGCTTGCCGATCTCCTTGCCGACGGCCGAGCTGCCGGTGAAGGAGAAGATGTCCACGCCCGGGTTGGAGGTCAGCGCCTGACCGGTCTCGGCGCCGCCCGGCACCACCGAGAGCACGCCTTCCGGCAAGCCCGCGTCGGCGAAGGTCTGCGCCAGCAGGTTCGCGCTGAACGGTGTCTCGGCCGCAGGCTTGAGCACCACCGTGCAGCCGGCCAGCAGGGCCGGCCCCAGCTTGTTGACCGCCAGGAACAGCGGCACGTTCCACGCGACGATCGCGCCGACCACGCCGATCGGTTCGCGGCGCACGATCGTCTGACCGTAGGCGCCGGTGCGGATCTCTTCCCAGCTGACCTCGTCGGCGGCCGGGCCGGCGAAGAAGTTCAGCGCGCCCAGCGAGCTCATCCAGTGCATTGTCTCGACGCTCAGCGGGGGCTGGCCGGTCTCGGCGCCCAGCAGCGCGGTGAACTGGTCTTTGCGCTCTTCCATCAGCTTGATCGCGGCGGCGATCACCGCGGCCCGCTCGGCGGGCGGGGTGGACGGCCACGGGCCGGAGTCAAACGCGGTGCGCGCGGCGGCCACCGCCGCGTCCACATCTGCTTTGGCAGCCAGCGGCACCTTGCCGACATACTCGCCGGTGGCCGGGTTGTGCACCTCGATCACCTGATCGGTGGACGGGGCGGTCCACTTGCCGCCGATGAAGAGGGTGTCGTATTCGGTGATGCTGGAGTCGGTCATGGGCGCCACCCTACCTAGCCGACGGACGGATTAGAACACGTTGCAGTCAATCCGTTATTCCGTTTGCAGCACCAGCACCAGGTTGCTCACACCGAACTCGCGAATCCCTGGCACCTTGGTGATCGACCACGCCCATCGCGGGTGATAACGGGGGAAAGCTGCGACCAGAGCGCCGGTGTGGCGAGCCCACTCCAAGCCCTCGGCGGCAGACACCGCGAACAATGACGAGCCGTAGTTGTTCTTGGGCGGGTGGCCGTGCCGGCGGGTGTAGCGCCGGGCGGCTCGCTGTCCGCCCAGGTAGTGGGTCAGGCCCATCTCGTGACCGCCGAACGGACCCAGCCACACCGTGTAGGACAGCACCGCCAGCCCGCCGGGCCGGGTGACCCGCAGCATCTCGTTGCCCAGCTGCCAGGGCCGCGGCACGTGCTCGGCGACGTTGGAGGACAGGCAGATGTCCACGCTGGCGTCGGCGAACGGCAGCGCCATCCCCGAGGCCCGCACGAACGTCCCCGCGGCGCCCGCGGGCCGAGGGCCCGCCGCGTGCACTTCCCCGGGGTCGGGTTCCACGCCGATATAGCGCAGCCCGGCCTCGGCGAAAGCGGTGGCGAAGTAGCCCGGACCGCCGCCGACGTCGAGGACGGTCTTGCCGGCCGGATCGTCGCCGCAGACTCCGCGCCACAGTTCGGTGACCATGGCGGCGGTGTCGTCGGCCAGCGCACCGTAGAACCGGTCCGGCGCGGTCTGCTCGTAGCGGAACTGGGACAGCAGGCGCACCGAACGGGCCAGCGTCGCGCGTCGCGCGAACAGGTCGGTGGCAGCCACCGAGCCAGCCTAGGCCGCCAGTAGGCCGACTACCCTGGTCGGCGTGTCTGCTGTCCGCTCGGTCCTGCTGCTGTGTTGGCGTGACACCGGGCATCCGCAGGGCGGCGGCAGCGAGACCTACCTGCAGCGCATCGGCGCCGAGCTGGCCGCCGCCGGTGTGACAGTCACCCTGCGCACCGCCCGCTACCCGGGCGCGCCCAAAGACGAGGTCGTCGACGGCGTGCGCATCAGTCGGCGCGGCGGCCCCTACACCGTGTATCTCTGGGCGCTGGCAGTGATGGCGGCGGCGCGCATCGGGCTTGGACCGCTGCGCGGGCTGCGACCCGACGCGGTGATCGACACCCAGAACGGGCTGCCGTTCCTGGCGCGGCTGATCTACGGGCGGCGGGTCGCGATGCTGGTGCACCACTGCCACCGCGAGCAGTGGCCGGTGGCGGGCCCGGTGCTGAGCCGGATCGGCTGGATGGTGGAGTCGAAACTGTCGCCCTGGCTGAACCGGCGCAACCAATACCTGACCGTGTCACTGCCCTCGTTGCGCGACCTGATCGAGCTCGGAGTCGGTCCCGAGCGCATCGCGGTGGTGCGCAACGGCCTCGATGAGGCGCCGCCGGCAACGCTGACCCGCCCTCGCTCGCCAACGCCGCGGGTGGTGGTGCTGTCTCGCCTGGTGCCACATAAGCAGATCGAGGACGCGCTGGACGCGGTCGCGGCGTTGCGTGCCCACGTGCCGGGCCTGCACCTCGATGTCATCGGCGGAGGTTGGTGGAGCGAGCGGCTGGTGGAGCACGCCGCCGAACTCGGGATCACCGACGCGGTCACCTTCCACGGCCACGTCGATGAGGTCACCAAACACGAACTCGTGCAACAGGCCTGGGTGCATGTGTTGCCGTCCCGCAAAGAGGGCTGGGGCCTGGCCGTCATCGAGGCGGGCCAGCACGGTGTGCCCACCATCGGCTACCGGGCCTCCGGCGGGTTGTCCGATTCGATCGTCGACGGAGTCACCGGGACCTTGGTCGACGATCGCGACGAGCTGGTCGAGCAATTGCGGCGATTGCTGGCGGATGCCGTGCTGCGCGAGCAGCTCGGCGCCAAAGCGCAGGACCGCAGCGCAGAGTTCTCCTGGCGGCAAAGTGCCGAAGGCTTGCATGCCGTGCTGGCGGCCGTCCAGGAACGTCGCTACATCAGCGGTGTGGTCTGAGGCGGTAGCTCCCTAAGCGGTGCGCGGCCAGGGTTGGAGCTGCTCGATCTGAGCGGCTAGGCCTAGCAGGGTCCGCTCCGAGCCGGGTTTGCCGACCAACTGCACGCCGACGGGCAGACCCTGGCGGTCGAGTCCGGCGGGCACGTTCATTGCGGGCCAACCGATGATGTTCCACGGTGCGGCGAAGGGGGCGTAGCGAGCGTTGGCGACCAGCGAGGCGAGCCAGCCCCGCTGCGCCCAGCGTCGTGATCTGATCGGCGGTTGAGCCAGCGTCGGCGTGACCAGGACATCGGTGTCGGCGAAGAAGTCCAACGCGCGCCGCCGCCATACCTCGCGTCCCTTGGGGCTCGCGAGTCCCCGCTTCACGACGGCGTCTCCGATCCGCACATGGATGCGGTTGCGGCGCTCCAGTAAGGCGACGTTCGTCGAAGCGTGTGCATCGGCAGCAGCTCCTGCCGTCCATAACGCCAGTGCGGTCGTGTTCATCAGCGTGGCCGGGTAACGCGGGGTCGCCGACCGAATGCGGTGGCCGCCGCGAAGAATTTCGGCAGTCCGATGGACCGCCTCGGTCCAACCGCGTGCCACCGGCGTCGCGAGGCTGGGAGCCGTGGTCGACACCGCGATCCGCAGGGTGGGCGGATCGATCAGCGCCGCGGCACCGGGATCGCAGGCCAGGACCGAGAACATCAGCGCGGCATCTGCGACCGTGGTCGTGAGCGGCCCGTTCTCCGACATACCTCCCCAGGATGTGTGTGCCTCGCCGACCGGCACCACCCCGTGCCCAGGTTTGAGGCCCACCAAGCCGCAGCACGCAGCCGGGATCCGAATCGAGCCCATGCCGTCGTTCCCGTGGGCGACGGGGACTGCTCCCGATGCGACCGCAGCCGCGGAGCCCCCGGAGGAGCCACCCGGCGTCCGCTGCGGATTCCAGGGATTGCGGGTGACGCCGAATACTGAATCGGTTGCGCCCCAGACGCAGAGCTCGGGGACGCGGGTCAGTCCGACGATCACCGCGCCGGCGGCGCGGAGGCGACGAACCACCTCGTGATCGGTTGTTCGCGGTGCCGCGCTGGTGGCCAGCGAGCCCTCCCGCATCGGTTCCCCGGCTACGGCGATGTTGTCTTTGATGGCGATCGGAACGCCCGCCAAAGGAAGTGAGCCGCGGTCGTCGCGAGCGTCGATCAGGTCCGCCTCGGCCAGCGCGGCGTCGGTGCGGATCACCTGCCACGCGTTGAAGGCCGGCTGGGTCTGCTCGATCCGGTGCAGCGCTTGCTGTGTGGCGGCTCGCGCCGTCAGAGATCCGCTCTGAACTGCGGCCGCAATCTCGGTCGCGGTGAACTCCACGCCGAGACCCTATCGCGCGCACCCGCGTCCTACCGGCTCATACTGGCCGAAGGAATTGTGCGGAAGCTGGAGGTGTGTCGATGCCCGACGATCGCGCTACGCCGGTGCTGCTTTACGACGGTGTCTGCGGGATCTGCAATCGATCCGTGCAGACCATCCTGCGGTTCGACCGGCGCGGCACCCTGCGATTTGCCGCATTGGAAGGTGACTTCGCGCGCGAGATCATCGAGCGCCATCCGGAGCTGCGAGACATCGACTCGATGGTCTTCGTGGCGAATCCCGGCCGGCCCGATGAGCACATCGATGTTCGATCGGCGGCGGCACTGCGGGTGCTGAGCTACCTGGGTGGGCCATTCCGGCTACTGCTCGCGGCGCGCATCATCCCGGCAGGTCTGCGGGACTGGCTCTACGACCGCTTCGCCGCTGTCCGTTATCGGTTAGGCGGTCGGTACGACACCTGCCCCATCCCCGGGCCCGGTGTACGGGCCCGCTTCCTGGACGCCTAGGTGTCCGTCCCGGCATATGTAGTCGACACGGTCACGGCGGTCAGGTTCGGGGGGAACCCCACCGGCCTCTGCGCGAGGCGGGCAATTGCGGGTCCGCGCTGACGGCGATGGTGTCATCCTGACCGGTCACGCCGTGACCGTCTTTCACGGCGCACTTCGCCGGTGACCGGGCAAGCGTCGTCGTATCGCCGGCGCCGCCAGCCCTCCCGCACCCACCACCAGCATCGCCAGCCACCCCAGATGCGTGGCCATCGCGGCCCGGCGCGGTCCGGCCGACGCCTTCGGCGCGTGCCCGCCGACCCGGTAGAGGGTAAGACCGGAATCTCGATAGGCGACGGGAAGCCTGTTCAGAGTTTCTGCCGCAGCACCCATTTCGCCGTCCGTATCGGACTCCGTGACCACCCAACCCACGCCTTTGACGCCGAGCGTGGCCGGCTCAGCGCCCGACAACAGTGCCTGCTGGACTTCGCGGGCGTGGCTACCCTCGCCGGTCACGGTCTGTCCGCCGACGGTCAGGTCGCCGGTCGCGAGCACCTCGGCGCGCACCCACCGGGGCAGCGGATCGAGCACCGGAGCCCGCCCCGCCCAGGGGAAGTGGCGCATGGTGTCGGCCGGCAGCACGGCCACCGGGCGCGGGTCGGCATTGATCTTGGCCGCCACCGCCGCCCAACCGGGCGGGTAGTGCACTGGCGTGAGCCGCCCGGCCACCCCCCAGGCCAGGTCGGGCAGGACGACGATCAACGCGATGCAGCACACCAGCGCCGCCCGCGCCGGTGCCAGCCGGTCTCGCAGCCCCATGACCGCCCCGGCGCCGGCCAGCAGGTAGCCCGGCACCGCCAGTGCCACCCACTTCTGACCGTCACGCAGCACCCCGAGCCCTGGTGCGATGTCCGTCGCCCAGCGCAGCAACGCCAGCCCCGGCCCGGTCGCCAGCAGGGTGAACACCAGCACTGTCGAGCCCGCTAGGATCAGTAGCGGCCGCACCGCGGGTAGGTCGCGCACCGACGCCCAGCCCAGCCCCAGTACCCCGATGAACACCGCCGTCGCCAGCAGCGCAAAAGCCGTTCGTCGCGAACCGGGTACCGCCTCGGCGTTCCAGATCCCGCCGAGCCCGGCGAGGCTGCCCAGGGTGCCCAGGCCAGGCTCGGCGCGGGCCGCGAATGCCGCCACCCCGGTGGACTCGCCCTGCGCCGAGCCCGGGCTGAGCACCACCGCCATCAGCCATGGCAACGCGGCGGTCGCGGCGATCGCGCCCGCGCTGGCCGCGCACCACCAGCGCGGCGGCCCGGACCCGGGCGCCGCGACACACGCCAGCGCCACCACCGCCGCCAGCAGCAACCCGGTGGGTGTCAAGCCGGCCAGCGCCAGAAAGAACACCAGGCTGAACAGCCCGGCGGTTCGGCGAGGCTCGCCGGAGTCGGCCCCCGGGCCGGCGCGCAAGCCCAGCATCGCCGCCGCCACCCATGGCAGGCAGCCGTACCCGACCAGCAGGCTCCAATGGCCCTGCAGCAGCCGCTCGGCCACATACGGGTTCCAGATCACCACCGTGATCGCCACCAGTTGACCGGGCAGTCCGGACCCCGGCAGTACGGTCGCCACCAGCCGTGCCGCCCCGCATCCAGCAAGCCACAGGCCCATGAAGAGTAGCGCCTTGACCACGGTCCCGCCGTCGATCAGCCGCGACGCCAGCGCCACCGCGAAGTCTTGGGGTACCGCCCGCGGGGATGCCTCACCCAGCCCGAGGGCGGCGCCGGTCAGATATGACCGCGGTGTCGAAACCGCGTCGCGCAACAGCAGATAACCCGGGCGCAGCAATGGCGCCAGGATGAGCAGTGTCAGCCCGAGTGCATAGCACGGCGCGATCCAGGCTCTGGCGCGCACCACCGCGCAACTACGGCTGGTCGGGAGCCGAATCCGGGGTGCCCCGTTCCGGGGGGCTCGACTCCGGTGGCGTCGCCGGGCGGTCCAGCTGGGGACGTTGCGCCGGGATCTTCTCGGTCTCGGCTTCGGCACCGGACGGGCGATCGGCCGTCGGCGCCTTGGGCGCGAAACCGCCGAAGAATCCACCGTCGGAGCCGTGCCGGTCGCTGCGGCCCAGCGCGGCCTCGGCCGGCAGGCTGAACCAGCCGACCAGGACTCCGCCGATCAAGCAGATCAGCCCCGCCGCGGTGAAGGTGATCGGCAGGACCCGGGACCACAGTGCCACCCGGTCACGTTCGTTGCGCGCCGCGTTGACCTGCTGCTCGATGGTCTCCTCGGAGCTGGTGACCGTGTAGTCGGCCAGTGCGATCTCCGGCTTGAGCGCGTCCCGGGCGTAGTAGTGGTTGGCGTGCAGCTTCGACTTGACGATGGTGCCCGAGACGGGGTCGACCCACATGGTGCGCTGCGCGGCGTAGTACCGCGTCATCGTGACGTCCTCGTCGGGGTCGGCGCCTTCGATGTTCCAGAGTCGGGCGGGCGCGGTGATCTCACCGTCTTCGTCGTGGCCGTAGAGCGACGGGTAGCGGACCGGCTCGGTCAGGCTGCCGTCGTTGTCGTAGCCGACGTTCTGGACGAACCGGTAGGTAGTCAGCCCGTTGACGTCGTCCTCACCCTCGTAGTTGGCCTCGTAGGCCTTCTGCGCGATCGGGTCGAAGTACTGGTAGGACTGCTTCTTGGTGTCGAAGGGGAACCGGTACGACAGTCCCTCGTGCGGCAGGGCGATGTTGGTGGGCGGGCTCTCGTCCTCAAAGTTGCGCGGTCGCTGCACCGAGCCACCCGGGTGTGTGTCGTCCGAAACCGCCTCGGCGGTCGTGCGGTTCAGCGTCACGGTGTCGACGATGGCCAACAGCAGCCCGGTGTCCTTCTGCCGGTCCGCGCGCCGCAGCGACGAGCCGACCTGCAGGGTCACCACGTCGGCATTGGCGGGCGACTCGACCCCGATCTGTTGCTGGGACACCAGCGGCACGTCCTGGTCGACGACGGCGTGCTCACTGCCGAGAGACTCCGGGTCCAACGCGGCGCCGCTGCCGTTGCCGATCAGCGTGACGTCGATGTCGAGCGGGATCTTGGCGATTTTGCCCACCGTGTAGGTGGACAGCAGCAGTGCCGCAACCATCAGGGCGGCGCCGAGGCCCATGACTGCGCATGCCGCGATACGCATCATGATTGCTCGGTTCACGTCGCCGCATCCTCCTTTTGTCCCGGTACCCAAATTTGTTTGACCCTAACAGCAGCAGCCGCAACAGCTACTGTGTGTCCATCGATGCCTCGGTCGGAAATCAGATGAGTCAGCAGGTGGGTGGCGTACGTAGCTTCCTGCCCGCAGTCGAGGGTATGCGCGCCTGCGCGGCTATCGGGGTCGTGATCACACACGTCGCGTTTCAGACCGGACACTCGTCGGGGATCAGCGGCCGGATGTGGGGTCGTTTCGACATGGCGGTCGCGGTGTTCTTCGCGCTGAGCGGATTTTTGCTGTGGCGTGGGCACGCGGCGGCCGCGCGCGGACTGCGTCCGGCGCCGCGCACCGGGCATTACCTGCGTTCACGGGTGGTGCGGATCATGCCGGCCTACCTGGTGTCGGTGGTGGTGATCCTGGCGCTGCTGCCCGATGCCGGCGGCGCCAGCCTGGTGGTGTGGCTGGCCAATCTCACGATGACCCAGATCTATGTGCCGCTGACTCTGACCCCGGGCCTTACCCAGATGTGGAGCCTGGCCGTGGAGGTCAGCTTCTACGTGGCCCTGCCGCTGCTGGCACTGGCGGCGCGGCGGTTGCCGGTGCGCGCCCGAGTACCGGCGATCGCCGGCGTGGCGTTGCTCAGCCTGGGGTGGGGGTTCTTGCCCATCCACACCCCCTACGGGGTGAATCCGTTGAACTGGGCGCCGGCCTACGGCTGCTGGTTCGGGGCGGGCATGCTGCTGGCCGAGTGGGCGTACAGCCCGGTAGGGCGGGTGCACCGGCTGGCCCGTCGGCGGCTGCCCATGGCAGGGGTGACTCTGGTGGCGTTCGCAGTGGCGGCCTCGCCACTGGCTGGGCCGGAGGGGCTGACTTCGGCCACCGTCGGTCAGTTCATCGTGCGCACCGCGATGGGCGGGGTGCTGGCGTGGGCGTTGTTGGCGCCGCTGGTGCTGGATCGGCCCGACACACCGCACCGGTTCCTGGCCAGCGCGCCGATGGTGACGTTGGGCCGCTGGTCCTACGGAATCTTCATCTGGCACCTGGCGGCTCTCGACATGGTGTTCCCCGTCATCGGCCGATTCGCCTTCACCGGTGATATGGCGGTGGTGCTGGCGCTGACGCTGGTGTTCACCGTCGCCATCGCCGCGGTGAGCTATGCCCTGGTGGAGCAACCGTGCCGCGAGAAGCTACGAGGTTGGGAGACCCGGCATCTGCGGGAGCGCTCCGATGCCGATCAGGCGGCCTTGCCCGACGGGGTGTACTCGGCGGAGTCGCTGGTGAATTCGGGCGTGCCGTAGGCGGCCAGTCGTCGCTTGAGCAGCCTGAGTATGTAGGCGTTGGTCAGCCGGCGCAGGCCCGGGGTGCGCACAGCGCGCTGCACCACCAGCAGGCGACCCGTCACGAACGGAGCCGTCAGGGCGATCCGCGCGTAGTCGCCGGCGCTGAGCGTGACGCTCATCTTCTTGGCCACGTCTCGCCTGCCGCCGCAGAACGTCTTGACGAAAAAGGCCTTGCTGTAGCTCTTCTCCACCGCATCGGCGATGCGCTCACGCAGCGTCTGCTCCTGGCGCAGGTAGGCGGCCATGGTCGAGCGGACCAGTTCCCCGCAGGTGGCGTCGTCGAAGTCGTCGCGCAGTAGCGCAGCGCGGGCGCTGAACACCCGGATGATCTCATCGGGCGTGGTCGGCAGCAGTTCTTCCGGCAGGCCGAGGAGCACGCAGCGATAGCGGGTGAACTCGACCTGGGCGCGCTCGCTCGGGGTGAATTCGGTGCGTCCTTTCCGGCGGGCGTCCATCGCCAGCACGAAGAGGTTGATCATCCCGGCCGGCATCTGGTCGATCTGCGGAATCGGCAGCCCGTAGATGTCGATGTCCCATTTCGGCGATCGCTTGAGCGCGTTGAAGCGGACCATCGAGTGCATCAGCCGCACCATGGCCGCGGCCTCGAAGCCCGGGCCGTGCCGGTCCAGCGCGCCGGGCAGCGTGGTGACGGCGAAGAAACTGGTGGTTTCGTTGACCCGCCCGGCGGCACGCTTGCCCGACAGTGCGCCGGTCAGCGCCATCGGCAGCGCGGCATAGGTGTTGAGGAAGGTCGCGATGAACGCACCGCGGACGACGAAGGGTGCCAACAGCGCCATCGGGAGACGGGAATGCTCTGCTCCCTTACGCACCAGATCCATGTCCAGCCAGTCCGGGGTGGCCTCCATGTCGGCGATGAACGCAGCCAGCTCCGGCGGGGCGTCGGGCACCGCGTCGACACCGTGGCGGCAGGCCTGCTTGAGCATGCCGATCAGGGTGCTGACGCTGTGCTGGCCCATCAATGCGGCGTAGGAGTCCGACACCACGTCGCCCAGCCAGGTGGCCGTCGTGATCAGCTCGACGGCGGCATCGTCGGCCAGCAACTTGGCCCGGGTGGCGGGGTTGCCCGGCAGGGACGCGACGTCGTCGGGGGAGGCGGCCGTGCGGTAGGGCTGCACGTCGAAGTCCAGGTCGCCGTAGAGCTCCGGCAGCAGCTCGGCCTGCCGGCGAACGCGCTGGTACAGGTCGGGGTAGTGCGTGGGCATCCAAGACCTCCGGTGAACGAATTTCGGCCGCACTATGGCACAAATTCATGTAATTGTGTCACAATAACAGGTGCGAAGACCCGCCGACAGACCCGCTGACCTACCTCGCGTCGGCCCAGCTCACCGCGCAGCATGACAGGATGAACGCCATGGGAAGTCCGGCAACGGTCAAGGTCGCCGATCCCATGACTGGCACGGCGGGCGCCATCCTCGCGGCCGCCCGCGTGGAGTTCGCCCGGCATGCCTTTCGTCGCGCCAACATCGATGCGGTCGCCCAGCGCGCCGGGGTGAGTCGCCGCACGCTGTACCGGCACTTCCCCACCAAGGAAGCACTGTTCGAGCAGCTGGTGGAAACCGACACGCAAGCGCTGTTCGTCGAACTCGGCAACGCCGCCCGCGCGCAGGACGCCCGCGGCGCCATCGTGGAATGCTTCACCCTGGCCATGCGCCGCATCACCGAGAGTCCGCTGGCGACCGCGGTCATCGAAAGTGAGCCGGAACTGCTCATCGGAGTCAATACCCCCAGCGGTGAGAAGGCGCTGGTGCGTGCCAGCCATCTGGTCGCCGCGACGCTGCGTCTCTGTGGAGTCGGCATGCCCGACGATGAGGTCCTCACCACCGCCGAAATCCTGGTGCGGCTGGTCGCCTCACTGCTCACCAACAGGGCAGGGGTCCTCGACATCAACGACACCGCCGCCGTTCGCAAATTCGCCCAGACTTACCTCGCCCGACTGGTCTGGTAGCCGGCGGGCACCCGGACCCGTTACGCCAGCTGTCCAGCTGGCGTGTAATCCTTTGCATCGCTGGTGAATTCGGGCTTGCCATAGGTCTTGAGCCGACGCTTGACGAGCCGCACCAGGTAGTCATCGGTGATCTGGCGGAGTGCCGGGATCCGATTGGCGCGCCGAACCACCAGTAGGCGCCCGATGATGAACGGCGCCGTCACGGCGATCCGCAGGTAGTCGGCCAGGCCGATCGGCACTCCCTTGTCCTTGGCCACGGCGCGGTCGCCGTTGCAGAAGGCCTTCGTGAAAGCTGCCTTGCTGTAACTCTTCTCGACGGCATCGGCCATGCGTTCCCATCGGGTGTCGACGGGTCGCAGATAGGCGGCCATAGTCGAGCGCACCATCTCGCCACAGGTGGCGTCGTCGAAGTCCTCACGCAGTAGCGCCGCGCGGGTGTGGATGAGGTGGATGATCTCGGTGGGCGTGGTCGGCAGGAGCTCCTCGGGCAGCCCCAGCAAAAACGCGCGGTAGCGAGTGAATTCGACCTGGGCGCGCTCGCTCGGCGTGAATTCGGTGCGCCCTTTCCGGTGGGCGGCCGTAGCCAGCAGGTAGAGGTTGATCATTCCGGCCGGCATCTGGTCGACCTGGGGGACGGGGACGCCGTAGACGTCGACGTCCCACTTGTCCGAGCGCTTGAGCGCGTTGTAGCGGACCATCGAGTGCATCAGCCGCACCATGGCGGCCGCTTCGAATCCGGGGCCGTAGCGGTCCAGAGCGCCGGGCAGCGTGGTGACGGCGAAGAAGCTGGTGGTCTCGTTGACCCGGCGCGCGGCGCGGCGGCCGGACAACGCGCCGGTCAGCGCCATCGGCAATGCGGCGTAGGTGTTGACGAAGGTCGCGATGAAGGCGCCTCGGGTGACGAACGGCGCCACCAGGGCCGCCGGGATGCGGGCGTGCCGTGCACCCTCACGCACCAGATCCATGTCCAGCCAGGAGGGCGCGGCTTCCATGTCGGCGATGAACGCCGCCAACTCCGGCGGCGCGCCGGGCACGGCGTCGATGCCTTCGCGGCAGGCCACCTGGAGCATATCGATCAGAGCGGAAACGCTGTACTCGGACATCAGTGCCGCATAGGGATCGGCCACCACGTCGCCCAGCAGGGTTGTCGTGCAGATCAGTTCGACGGCTTGTTCGTCGGCCAGATAGGGAGCGCGGTCGGCGACCCACTGCGGCAGCGCCGAGAGGTCGCCCGGGTCGGTGGTGGTGCGGTAGGGCTGCGCGTCGAAGTCGATGCCGCCGTAAAGGCCCGGCTGCAGCTCGCGCTGACTGTGAACACGGCGCGCAAGCTCGGGGTAGTGCGTGGGCATCCGACCTCCGGTAACTAACATATTGTTAGTTACAGGTAACAGGCCGTTATTTATGCTGTCAACTATGACTTTGGCGCAGTCGCGGCGGCGGATGACGGCCGAGGCTCGGCGTAGCCAGATCCTCGACGTCACCCACGCGATCGTGGATGCGGAAGGCTTCCACGCCGCCACGCCGAATCGAATAGCCCGCGAGGCCGGGATCAACCGCTCGCTGCTCTACCAGCAGTTCGGTGACCCCGCCGGCCTGTTCGTCGCGCTGATCGATCGCGAAGCCGCCCGCGCGGGCGCCCAGTTCGCAGAGGTGATCGCCGAAGCGGCGGAACCCGGGGGCGACGGCGACCTGGCCGGCAGATTCGACAGCGTGGTCAAGGCCGCCGACGCCCATCCCGCGACCTGGCGGCTGTTCCTGTTCCCCCCGCAGGGCGCGCCGCCGGAACTGCATGAACGCCTTGCGCAGGCGCAAGAAGTGGTGCGCGGCTATCTGGCGGGTGAGTTGCTGCGTGTCTACCCGGACCTGCCGGATCCCGACTACACCGCCCGCGTGCTACACGCAGTCGCCCGTGAACTCCTGCAGTTGCGCCTCAGCGATCCCGACGCCGCCACCCACGAGCGGTTGCACGCGCTGGTCCGATCATTGGCGCTACGTGCTGCGACACCGGCACGGTGAAAGTCACGGTGCGGCCTCAGTAGCCGCCGGAGTGCTCGAAGATCTTGCGCGGGTTGTCGACCAGCATGGTGCGCAGCTGCTCTTCGGTGACGCCGCGCTGCCGTAGCGCCGGAATCACGTCATTGTGGATGTGCAGGTAGTGCCAGTTCGGTGCGGCCACTGAGCTCAGATCGCCGGGCAGCGCGTCGAAATAGCAGTTGGCGTCGTGGGAGAGCACCATCTTGTCGGCATGGCCGCGCTCGCACATGGCCGCCACGGTGTTCACGCGCTCCTCGAACGGCAGGATCAGGTCGATGCCGAAGCGGTCCATGCCCAGATACGATCCCGCCGCGATCAGCTCCTCCAGGTAGCCCAGATCGGTGCTGTCCCCGGAGTGCCCGATCACCACCCGGGACAGGTCGACGCCTTCTTCTTCGAAGATGCGCTGCTGCTCCAGGCCGCGGCGAGTGCCGGCGTGGGTGTGCGTGGAGATGGGCGCGCCGGTGCGGCGGTGGGCGTTGGCCACCGCGCGCAGCACCCGCTCGACGCCGGGAGTCACGCCCGGTTCGTCGGTGGCGCACTTGAGGATTCCCGCCTTGATCCCGGTGTCGGCGATGCCGGACTCGATGTCGCGGACAAACATGTCGGCCATGATCTCGGGTCCGTCCAGCATGGTTCCGGGTCCGCGATAGTGGTAGAAGAACGGCACGTCGTTGTAGGTGTAGATACCGGTGGCCACCACGATGTTCAGGTCGGTGCCGGCGGCCACGCGGGCGATCCGTGGGATGTAGCGGCCCAGTCCGATCACGGTCAGGTCGACGATGGTGTCGACTCCGGCGGCCTTCAACGCGCCCAGTCGGGCGATCGCGTCGGCCACCCGGGCGTCCTCGTCGCCCCAGGCGTCCGGATAGTTCTGGGCGATCTCGGTGGTCATGATGAACACGTGCTCGTGCATCAGGGTGACGCCGAGGTCAGCGGTGTCGATGGGCCCGCGCGCGGTGTGGCATTGCGACATGGCTCGATCGTATGGAGATTGGCGCGGCGGGCGGTTGCCTTCGCCGAGAATGCCTAGTGGTGCTCCAGCAGATTGTCGCGGATCCGCGCGTAGGAGTGGGTGAACAGTTCCACCTCGCGCGGACTGAGCGAGTCGAACAGACCGGCCCGCACCGCGTGCACATGGCCCGGCGCCGCCGCACGCAACTTGTCCATGCCCGACTCGGTGAGCTCGGCGTACTGGCCGCGCTTGTCTTCTTCACACTTGACCTGGTGGACCCAACCGGCGTCGGTCAGCCGTTTGACCGCTCGGGTGACCCCGCTGCGGGTCGTCACGGTGATGTCGGCCAACGCATTCATCCGCAGCCGGCGGTCGGGCGCTTCGGACAGCAGCGCCAGGATCTCGAAGTCGGACAGGCTCAGTCCTGAGTCGCTGACCAATTGTCGGTCCAGGTTGCGCAGCAGCAGGCGCGTGCTGTCGAGGTAGCCCCGCCACATCTGCTGCTCCTCCTCGGTGAGCCAGCGTGTCTCCATAAGACCTAAATATAGTTGACTAATTCACAATTGTCCAGGTGAATATCGGGTTTAGATGGCTAGGAGATGCGGGAATTGACCACAAAATAGTTGCGTTGACAACTATCAGCTAGAGTAGTGAGCAACGCACAAGGAGGGCCGCAATGGCGAGCACCGGTATGCAGTTCGGCATTTTCACCGTCGGCGACGTGACCGTCGACCCGACCACCGGTCGTGCGCCGACCGAAGCCGAGCGGATCCGGGCGACCGTGGCGATCGCCAAGAAGGCCGAGGAAGTCGGCCTGGACGTCTTCGCCACCGGCGAGCACCACAACCCGCCGTTCGTGCCGTCGTCGCCGACAACCCTGCTGGGTTACATCGCGGCACAGACTGAGCGTATTCAGCTGACCACCGCCACCGCCCTGATCACCACGAACGACCCGGTGAAGATCGCCGAGGACTACAGCGTGCTGCAGCACCTCGCCGACGGCCGGGTTGACCTGATGCTGGGGCGTGGCAACACCGGACCGGTGTACCCCTGGTTCGGCAAAGACATCCGGACCGCGCTGCCGCTGACGGTGGAGAACTATCAGTTGCTGCGCCGGCTGTGGCGCGCGGACGTCGTCGACTTCAGCGGTGAATACCGCACTCCGCTACACGGATTCACCCTGGCGCCGCGGCCGCTCGACGGAGTTCCCCCGTTCGTCTGGCACGGCTCTATTCGCACCCCCGAAATCGCCGAGCTGGCCGCGCACTTCGGTGATGGCTTCTTCGCCAACCACATCTTCTGGCCGGCGTCGCATACCAAGCGGATGGTGCAGCTCTACCGGCAGCGCTTCGAGCACTACGGTCACGGCGGTGCCGATCAGGCGATCGTGGGCCTGGGCGGTCAGGTGTTCCTGCGACCCAACAGCCAGGATGCGATCAACGAGTTCCGGCCGTACTTCGACAACGCCCCGGTTTACGGGCACGGCCCGAGTCTGGAGGAGTTCAGTGAGCAGACCCCGCTGACAGTCGGCTCGCCGCAACAGGTGATCGACAAGACCCTGAGCTTTCGGGAATACGTCGGCGACTACCAACGCCAGCTGTTCCTGGTCGATCACGCGGGCCTGCCGTTGAAAACGGTGCTCGAACAGCTCGACCTGCTGGGTGAGCAGGTAATCCCGGTGCTGCGCAAGGAGTTCGCCATCGGACGGCCCGCGCACGTGCCCGGCGCGCCGACGCACGAGTCTCTGGTCGAGGCTGCGCGGCTATCCGAGATCCAGGAGGCGTCATGAAGTTGATCGTGGTCAGCGGCGGCCTGCGTGAGCCGTCGTCCACTCGGCTGTTGGCCGACCGGCTCGGTGCGGCGGTTCGCGCCGAGCTCGGCCGGGACGATGTTGCGGTGCTCACGCAGGTAGTCGAGCTGCGTCATCTGGCTCGGGCGATCACCGACGCGATGTTGACCGGTTTCGCCGCACCGGAACTGGAGGCGGTGTTCGACGCGATCGCGGACGGTGACGGGGTGATCGCGGTGACGCCGACGTTCAACGCGACGTTCAGCGGGCTGTTCAAGTCCTTCTTCGACGTGCTGCCCGAGCAGACCCTGGCGGAGAAGCCGGTACTGATCGCGGCGACCGGCGGTACCGAGCGCCACTCGCTGATGCTGGACCACGCCCTGCGTCCGATGTTCTGCTATCTGCATGCGCTGGTATCACCTACCGGGGTGTTCGCCGCCACCGCAGACTTCGGCGCGGACGGATCCGGCTCAGGCCTGTCCGAACGGATCGCCAAGGCGGCCAAGGATTTCGCCCGGCTGTTGCGGGCGAGCGGCGCACGGCCGCACCAAGACCAGTTCAACGACGAGCTGACCGAAATTCAGGGCCTGCTGACCGGCACGCGCTGACCGACACGACCCAACAATCAAAGGAGTGATGGCAATGACGAAGTTGGCGGTTATCTACTACTCGGCCACCGGCCACGGCACCAAGATGGCCGAACGGGTGGCCCGGGCGGGCGAGGCGGCGGGCGCCGAGGTCCGCGTGCGTCATATCGAGGAGACACGCGACCCAGAGACCTTCGCTCACAACCCGGCGTGGAGCGCCAACTACGAGGCGACCAAGGATCTGCCCGCGGCCAGCGGTGACGACATCGTCTGGGCGGACGCCGTCATCTTCGGGTCCCCGACCCGATTCGGTTCCCCCGCTGCGCAATTCCGGAACTTTCTGGACGGGCTGGGCGGGCTGTGGGCCAAGGGCCAACTCGCCGACAAGGTCTACGCCGGCTTCACCTCGAGTCAGACCGCCCACGGTGGGCAGGAGGCCACGCTGCTGAATCTGTACGTGTCCCTGATGCATTTCGGCGGCATCCTGGTACCGCCGGGCTACACCGACCCGATCAAGTTCGCCGACGGCAACCCCTACGGTGTCGGGCACATCACCGGACCGAACAACCAGAACGAGCTGGACGAGCCCACGCTGGCCGCACTCGACCACCTGGCCACTCGGGTGGTGGGCGTCGCCGCCAAGGTCGCGGCGGGGTGATGACTGGCGTCAGGCCACCCACACCGTCTTGAGGTTGCAGAACTCCCGGATGCCGTGTCCAGAGAGTTCGCGGCCGTAGCCGGACCGCTTGATCCCACCGAACGGCAGCTCCGGGTAGGACACCGTCATGCCGTTGATGAAGACCTGGCCGGCCTCGATTTCGTCGGCGAACCGGCTGATCTCCGCCTCATCGCGGGTCCAGGCATTGGACCCCAGCCCGAACGGGCTGGCGTTGGCGATCTCAATGGCCTCGTCGATGTCGGCGGCGCGGTACACCGATGCCACCGGGCCGAACACCTCCTCGGTGAAGATCGCCATGTCGCGACTGATGTCGGTGATCACGGTGGGGGGATAGAACCAGCCCGGGCGGTTGAGTCGCTTACCGCCGCAACGGATCACCGCTCCGGCAGCGGCGGCGGCATCGACCTGCTGCGCGACCTCGTCACGGCCCGATTCGGTGGCCAGCGGTCCGACATCGGTGTCCGGGTCGGTCGGATCGCCGACCCGCAGTGTCGACATCTGGCTGACGAACTGGGTGACAAACTCGTCGTAGATGTCGGTGTGGACGATGAATCGCTTTGCCGCGATGCATGATTGGCCGTTGTTCTGAACCCGCGCGGTGACCGCGGTGCGGACCGCGGCCTCCAGGTCGGCCGAGGGCATGACAATGAACGGGTCGCTGCCGCCCAGTTCCAGCACGGTGTGTTTGACCTCGTCGCCGGCTATAGCGGCGACCGAACGCCCGGCTGGTTCGCTGCCGGTCAGGGTGGCCGCCGCCACCCGCGGGTCGCGCAGCACCCGCTCGACGGCACCCGAGGAGATCAGCAGGGTCTGGAAGCAACCGTCCGGGAAACCGGCGCGGCCCAGCAGGTCGGCGAGGTACAGCGCGGTCTGCGGCACGTTCGAGGCGTGCTTGAGCAGGCCCACATTGCCGGCCATCAGGGCTGGGGCGGCGAATCGGACCGCTTGCCACAGTGGGAAGTTCCACGGCATCACCGCCAGCACCACCCCGAGCGGTTGATAGCGGGCGAACGCCTTGGATGCGTTGACCTTCGACGCGTCGGCGACCTCGTCGGCCAGCAACTCCGCACTGTGGTCGGCGTAGTAGCGGAAGCCCTTGACGCACTTGAGCGCTTCGGCTTTGGCCGAGGTCAACGTCTTGCCCATCTCAAGGGTCATCATGGCGGCGACTTCGTCGGCTTCGGACTCCAGCAGATCAGCGGCGGCGTGCATCCATCTGGCTCGCTGAGCGAAATCGGTGCGACGGTATTCGACAAAGCGATTCGCCGCGCGGGTGATCGCGGCATCGACTTCGGTGTCGCTGGCGGCGGTGAACGTCTTGACCGTTTCGCCGGTGGCCGGGTTGGTCGTGGCTATCGGTGTTGCGGGCACGCGGGCCTCCTTCTCAGTCGCTGCGGTGTGAGAGTGCATGTCCAGCCTGCCACCATCGAACCGCGTAGGCTCGCCACGAGCCAGCGTCAGTACATCGATACGGGAGTCGCCCGATGCGTTTCAACCCACCGCCCAACTGGCCGCCCGCGCCACCTGGCTGGGCACCGGATGCCAACTGGGCGCCGGATCCGACGTGGCCGCCCCCGCCCCCGGGCTGGCCGCTGTGGGTGGAGGACGACGCTGTCGGCATGGCTCCCGGGGGCTATCCGCCGTATGGTGCGCCGTGGCCGGTCCCGGGTGCTCAGCCCAGGTCGCGCAGGGTGTTGTGGCTGTCGCTGGCCGCGGCCGCAGTGGTGGTCGCGGTCGTTGCCGGGCTGGTTCTGAGCCTGGGTGGCCGACTCACGGCAGCGGACAATCCGTCACGCAAACCCGACATCAAGGAGTTGACGTCGGAGATGTTGGTGGAGCGGTCCTCGTTTCCTGACCCGTCCGGTGGCAAGTGGATCAGCGGGGTGAACAGCGCCGGCGACGCGCCCTCGGACATGCCGAATCTGACGGTCGACCCGCCCGAATGCGCCGACTTCTACTCCAGTCCGGCCTCCGCCACGCAGACCGCGACGGCGACGCTGGCCAAGCTGCAGCCCGGCGGCCTGCACACGATGCGCGTGCGACTGGCCCTGACGCCGGACCGCCCGAACCTCAAGCGGTTCGTGGAGAAGTGCCAGACATTCACGCAGACCTTTGAGCAGGGTGGGCGTTCGGTGACCACCGACATCCAGATGAACCCGCTGGATGCGGACGGAGTGCCGCCGTGGGCGGTCGCGACCGTGATCACCAGCGCCAGCAAGGCCGCCATCCGGTTGCCGATCTCGATCACCGCTTCCACCATCTCCGGCTATTACCGCGGGGTGCTCGTCGTGGCGACCAGCAACGACATCGGATTACGTGTGGAGAGCGACGGATCCGATGACGCCACGCACGCCGAGGATCTGGTGAAGCTGTTCAACACGCAGATCGACAAGCTCGAAGCCGCGCAGTAGCGGCACTCTTCGCCGCAGATGCCACAGGGGCGCCACCGGCCCCTGGCGCCCGCTGCCCTCGACTCCGTCGGCTGGGCTTATTGCGGTGGCCCGCTGCCCTTGACTCCGTCGAGCTTGCGACCACCGCGCGCGACCACCGCCGTCGCCGCCAGGACCGCCACCGAGACCAGGGCCGCCAGCTGCACCCCTGCGGAATGGCCGGCATAGCCGTCCACCGACCGCCAGGGGTGCCGGCACAGCACCGCGCCCGCCGTGATCAGACCGCCGGCGCTCAACCCGAGCCGGGCCACCTCAAAGGAGCGCTGCCGGTGCTGCAACGCGAGCAGCAACACCATCGCGGCGCCGAGCACCGCCGCCCCGGCAGTCCCGGTGATCAGGAAGCCGACCGTCAGCGCACCGGCTGCCGCCACGCGCCGGCTCGGCCCCCACGGCGCTGCCGGCGGGCCGGGGTCGCGGACCCGCCGCACTGGCCACCAGGCCAACAACGCAAGCAGCGGAAGCAGAGCCAGGCCGCCGGCCATCCCGAGCCGGTACATCCGATTGGGCCCGAACGTCAGCGTGATCGCGCCGTCGGTGCCTGCGGGCAGCACAAAGCCCTGCTGCCATCCGTTGACCGCCACCGGAGCCAAGCGTGTGCCGTCCGACGTGCGCGCCACCCACCCGCCGTTGATGCTCTCCGGAACAACCAGCACCCGAGCGGCCGCCGCGGCGGGCACTGTCACTTCACGCCGGTCCGCGCTCCACGTGCCGATCTGCGCGGGCCTGGTCGCGGCGGCCCTCGTAGACGCTGACGGCGCGGACAGCGTCGCGCCGTCGACGACGAACGCCGGTCCCGGGCTGATCATCAATTCCTGCGCGCCGGGCGGCAACGCGATCGGACGCAGGTCGCATGCCTGCGCTGCCACCGGTTTGTCATCGAGCAGCGCGCCGACCGTGGTCGTGATCGAGGTGTGTACGAACCGGCCGGCGATCGCGATGATCGGCCCGTGGTCGCAGTCGACGTGAACCGCACGCGACCGGTTTCGGACGGGATCGGCGGGGGCCACGGGACGTCCGTCGGAGCCGAGCACACTGACCTCGCCCAGCCCCGGCGGCTTGAGCTGATCGAAGCCGATCGCGGTCCGATCGATCACGTCCTCCCACCCCAGCAGGCTGATCGTGACGGTGTCGGTGACCCGCGGCAGCAAGCCCACCTGCTGATCGTCGGATCCCCCTAGCTCCCGCACTTGGGGGCCGGAGCCCAGGTCGACGGCCACCAGTGTGGGGTGCGCCGGCAGCGGGGACTGACTGGGGGTGAACCGCACTCCGGTCACCTTGACCGGACGCGGCAACGTGATGGTCAGGGTCGGCGGGGATCGGTGTGCGACCACTCGCTGTGTCGCCGTCCAGGCGGTGCCTGGGTCACCGTCGGCCGCGGCATACGCCGACCCCTGCACGTCGAGCACGTCGGCGTCACCGCGGGCCCGCAAGGCGCCCGGCTCGGCGATCAGGTCGACCAGGTTCGGGCCCTGGCGCGGTCGCACCCACACTGTCGGGGTCACCGACATGGCTCGCGGCACGTTCAGGGTGCGGCTGAAGGTGGCGGGCTCCTCGGGCTCCAGCATCATCGATGCCGCGCAGCGCACCGCGCCGTCGGCCTTCGCGCAWCCGGTCCGGCCCGGCAAGCCCGCCCCCAAGTCCCACTGCGCCACTTGAGCTCCCGCGGGTGGAGCGGGAACCAGCGCCGTGTGGCGCAGGTCGACCGGATGCGCGAAGCCCGACGCGTCGTACTGGGTGATCGCCAGATCGGTGATTCCGAATTGCACGCCGGGGGAGCCGTCGTCGGTGCCCGACGCGGTGATCCGCACCCAGGGCGTTTCGCCGTAGGGCAGTGCGGCGATCAGGGGCTCGCCGGCGCGGTCGAACCGTAAGGTGGTGGTGCCGTTCACCGTGGAGATCTGTATCCGCCGCACCTGGGCGCCGACGGCCGTCGCACTGGGCGTCAAGGTGATGGTGCCGTTGGTCAGCGGGTGGTCGAAATCCACCTGCAACCACTGGCCGACCGCCGACTGCAGGGCGTTGGACACCCAGGCGGTTCCCGAGTCGCCGTCGATGGCGGCTGCCGGTGAGGTCGACGGTGCGACGTCGGGCAGCGTGGTGGCGTCCGAGGACGAGCTGGACGCCGTGAGACGGCCGCCGAGCCAGCCGCCGAACACCGTGCTGGCGCCCGGTGTCGGATAGTCCGGTACCCGACTGTGGGTGTGCCGGGCGTCGCCGGCTGCCCGGATCGTCGACGAATGGTCATCGACCCGGCCGTAGTCGGTCTCGCGCGCCAGCGGGGTGTCGGTGACGGTGACCACCGGCGTGCCCAAGTCCGCGCGCCGGGCGTCGGCGGTCAGCAGCACCGGGCCCAGGGCGGGCTCACCGCGCAACCGGCGGTGTTCGTCGAGTCGCAGCAGCACCTCCGGGCCGCCGTCGACCCGCGGCATCGCGTGGAGGTCGGCCAGGTACGGCGCGCCCGGGTTGGCATCGGTCGCGGGGTCGCCGACCCGGTAGATCTCGATCGCGGGATAGGCCGGCCGCAGGCCGCTGTCGGCGACGAATCCCGGGACGGTGCCGGACCCGACGGGCTCGCCGAACTGGGCCACGCGCTGTAGTCCCGGTGAGCCGTCGACGGCGCGGTGCACCAGCAGCGGTCGGGCCGACCGGGAGGTGTCGGGGTCCAGGTCGTTGCGCACCACCAGGTAGGAGATGCCCTGTCGGAGCAGGGTGTCGGCCAAGCCTGCAGACGGGCGGCCGGCGGCGAACAGGCGCTGCACGGAGTCGAGCGCCCGAATGGTCTGCGGTGGGGTCAGCGGGATCGAGTCGCGCACCCCCCACGGGCCGACATCGAGGACCTGCAGCGGTTCGTCGTGGCTGGTGCCCCAGGTCTGAGTGGCAAACGGGGCTCCCGGTGCCACCAGCACTCGGCCGGGGGTGGGGCCCCCGCTGTTGTGTTCGGCGATCCACGCCGCGGCGTCGCGCCAATACTGAGGCAACGCGCTGAATGTCCCCGGCGGGGTGAGCCGGCCGGTCCAGGCCAGTGACGTCGAGACCATCAGCGCCGTCAGGACCACCAGACCGACCGCGGCCGACTTGTGATGTTCGGGGTGAACGAACGCGCGCCGCCACACCACTGCCGGCGCGCTGCCCGGCAGCGGGATACGCCCCAGCAGATGGGTAAGCCCCAGGACCAGCGGGATACGGAGCACGGACTCGAGTTTGTGCAGGTTGCGCAGCGGCGCCCCGGCGCCGTCCAGGAAGGCCTGCACCGAGTGGGCCAGCGGCGAGCCCAGTCCCCCGGCATAGCCGATGGCCAACAGCGTCACCCCGATCAGCAGCATGGTGACCAGCCGTCCGGCGCCGGGCGACCGCCGAGACAGCATGCCGGTCAGTCCGGCCAGACCGGCGGCCGCCACCAGGCAGGTGCCCAGGATCATCACCGGGCGGGTGACCAGCGGCGCCCCGGCCGTGGCATTCGGCGCGACGAACGGCGTCCAACTATGGGTGCCGCGCAGCATTTCGGTCAGCGACGTCCACCGGGTGGTGACCCCGGCCGATTCGATGAAGTCCAGGAACGGTGGGCTGACCCGGCCAAGCAGCAGCAGGGCCACCACCCACCACGTCACCGCCAACCCGAGCGCCAGCAGCCACCAGCCGGTGAAGCGCCACCAGCGCCGGTTCGGGCGATGACACAGCCACCAGATGATCGCCGGCAGGCACCCCGCGAGCGTCGCGACCGCGTTCACGGCGCCCATCAACGCGACCGCGACCCCAGCCTGGCCGGCCAGCACCCGGGTGGGCCGCTCCGGGGCGTCCTGGCCCGGGTCACGTGGCGCCCCCAACGCTCGGATCACCGGCAGCAGCACCCAGGGCGCCAGCATCATCGGCAGTGTCTCGGAAGAGATAGAACCCAGGGTGCTGAGCACTCGCGGCGACAGTGCGAACGCGGCGGCGCCGATCAACCGTGCCGTCGGGGTTCCGATCCGCAACGTCTCGGCGACCCGCAGCAGGCCCCAGAAGCCCACCGTGAGCAGCACCGCCCACCACAGCCGCTGAACGATCCAGCCGGGCAGCCCCAGCAGATCACCGGCCAAGAAGAACGTGCCGTGCGGGAACAGGTAGCCGTACGCCTGGTTCTGCACCTGGCCGAACGGCAGTTCGCTGCTCCACAGGTTGGCGGCACGAGCCAGGAAGCGCAGCGGAGCGATGGTCAGATCGAGTTTGGTGTCCGGAGAGATCCGGCCGGGTGCCTGCAAGAGGCTAGAAATCAGCGAGACGAGGCCAACCAACCACAACCAGCGCCGGGACAACGGTGTTACAGCCTGCGGCTTTGCCGGCGGACAGTCAGGCATTGCCGGCGTCCGCAGGTCAGCCGCGGTTGCCGTACTCCACCCTGTTCAGCACCGAGGACTGCGGGTCGCCACCGGCGATCTGCGGCTTGGTGTCTTGTTGCACCATCAGCGTGACGCCGAAGACGGCCGCCGCACCCAGCAAGACCCCCACGACCATGCTTATGGCGGCCGGTACCACGAACCGAGGCATGGTCAGGCTCCTTCTGCACTCTCGTGACGTCGATCAGGGGCGCCATCAACATCAGCCCCCGCTTGGGCCCCGACCGCCAACGTAGCACGTGGGCTTCGCGAGCCCGGCGGTTCAGGGAGGCTCGACGTAGGAGAGGCGATGCTGGGGCCGCCGTATGGGCCGGGCGGTTCAGGGAGGCTCGACGTAGGAGAGGCGATGCTGGGGCCGCCGCATGAGCCCGGCGGTTCAGGCCGTGACAGCATGGTGCGATGCCTGGATCGCTGACTCGACATCTGCCCGGTCTGCTGCTGGCCGCCGCGGTACTGCCGGCGCTCGTCACGTCGTGCTCGCACCGTGACGAGACGCCCGCACCGTCGTCTGACGCCGCGGCGTCGCCTACCGCGACAGTCTCCGCGCCGCCGGGCGATCCGGTGTGTGAGCAGGTGTCGGCTTTGTCGGTCCGCGACAAGTTGGCGCAGCTGGTGATGGTGGGGGTCCGCGATGCGGCCGACGCCCGCGCCGTGGTGACCGATCACCACGTCGGCGGCATCTTCATCGGCAGCTGGACTGACCTGTCCATGCTCACCGATGGCTCGCTGAAGGAGATCAAGGACAGCCAAGCACCCACCGGCCCGCTGCCGCTGGCGGTCAGCGTGGACGAGGAGGGCGGCCGGGTGTCTCGGCTGTCGTCGCTGATCGGGAAGTCGCCGTCGGTCAAGGAACTGGCGCAGACCAGTAGCGCCGCGCAGGTGCGTGAGCTGGCCGCCGAGCGGGGCCGCAAGATGGCTGACCTGGGCATCACTGTCGATTTCGCGCCGGTTGTCGATGTGGTGGACGCCGATACCGACGAAGACACCGTGATCGGGGACCGTTCGTTCGGTTCGGACCCGGCCAAGGTCACCGAGTACGCCGGCGCGTACGCGCAGGGTCTGCGCGACGCCGGGCTGCTGCCGGTGCTCAAGCACTTCCCCGGCCACGGCCACGGTTCCGGTGACTCGCACACTGCCGGAGCGGTGGTCACGCCGTCTCTGGCGCAGTTGCAGGACAACGACCTGGTGCCCTACCGCACCCTGGTCACCGAGGCGCCGGTGGCGGTGATGATGGGCCACCTGGAGGTTCCCGGGCTGACCGAGGATCCAGCCAGCCTGAGCCCGGCGGCGGTCACGCTGCTGCGCACCGGCACCGACTATCACGGACCGGCGTTCGACGGCCCGGTGTTCAGTGACGACCTGTCGTCGATGGCGGCGATCACCGAGCACTACGGAGTCGCCGAGGCGGTGCTGCGCAGCCTTCAGGCCGGTGTCGACATCGCACTGTGGGTCACCACCGACGAGGTGCCCGCGGTGTTGGACCGGCTGGAGCAGGCGGTGTCCGCCGGCGAGCTGAAGCAGGAAGCCGTCGACGCCTCGCTGGCGCGCGTCGCCGCGGCCAAGTTGCCCGGTACGCACTGCCACGGGTGATTCCGGCGGCGCGGACAGCACACAAGTTACTCTTCGGTAAGATCGGGCCGAGGGGGATCGCGGAAGGACCTCGAGGCGATGGCAGCTGGTAACAAGCGGTTACCGCGGGCCGTGCGCGAACAGCAGATGCTCGACGCCGCGGTGCAGATGTTCTCGGTCAACGGCTACCACGAGACCTCGATGGATTCGATCGCCGCGGCCGCACAGATCTCCAAGCCGATGCTCTACCTGTACTACGGCTCCAAAGAGGAGTTGTTCGGGGCGTGTCTGGACCGCGAACTGCGCCGCTTCGTCGAGTCGGTGCGCACCGAAATCGACTTTCAACAGCCCCCGAAAGACATGCTGCGCAACACGATTCGGGCCTTCTTGCGGTACATCGACGCCAACCGGGCGTCCTGGATCGTGATGTACACCCAGGCCACCAGTTCGCAGGCGTTCGCCCACACCGTGCGCGAGGGACGCGAGCGAATCATCGAGCTGGTCGGCCGGCTGTTGCGGGCCGGCACGCGTAAGCCCGAGCCGGGCGTGGACTTCGAGTTGATGGCGGTCGCGCTGGTGGGTGCCGGCGAGGCGATCGCGAGCCGGGTCAGCACCGGTGATACCGGCGTCGACGAAGCCGGCGAGCTGATGATCGACCTGTTCTGGCGTGGACTCAAGGAAGCCCCGGGCGGCCGCGACGGCGCCGACGCCGCCGCGGCCGGGTAGTGGGGCGCGGCCTCAGGCCGTGACGAGATCCTGGATGGTCGCGGTGATGTCGCGGACCGCACCGTTGAGTGCCAGGAATTCGAAACCGGCTGCCAGCGTGCCCAATCCGACGACGCCGGCAATCGGCAGGCCGATGGCGTCGATGACGTCGCCTTGGGCGAGTTCCTGGGCGAACACTTCGAACGCATAGGCCGGTGCGGTGGTGAGCAAGGCGTTGAGGATGTCGGCAGTCGGAAGCAGCGTCGCGTACGCCGAGGCAACGATGCTGCTGAACGCGTTGGCGAGTTCGCTGAGGCTGGGCAGCGTGAACGACGTGACATCGCCCGCCGAGGCGCCCAGGAAATCGGCTGCGCTGGGGATTTGGCGCGAATTCACTACCCCGGAAGCACTTTCGGTAACCCACCTATGGGCTGCGTGTTGGACGGATGCACAGGTCGCCAAGACGGTGAAGTCGTTGGAGCAGCACATCTATCGACTGGCAGTGGCCTCCGCTGAGGCGTTGCCCGAGGCTGCTCCGGGGTTCTCCGCGCCCGCCTATATGGCCGCCGTGATGGTGGTGGTCCGCGGCCTGGTGATGTCGATCCCGGTTTGGGGTATCGACGTCGTCAGCACCCGTTGGGAGGCCAGCAAGGCGACCCTGCTGAAGGCGGCCGGCTTCGCCGTCGACAACGCCTAAGGGGCAACAGCGGTATCGGCTATAGGCCCCGCACCGCCCCCGTCAGGTAGGGGTAGCCCTTGGCTACGTTGCGCAGCGCCAGATCCCAGCCGCCGTCAACCCTGTCGATGTAGAGGCCGGGGCTGGCCGGCAGGAGCATCGGCTTGCCGAACCGCACCGCATAGTCGACAGCGTCCGGAAGCGCGCCTTCGATATTGGCCAGAACGGTTGCCGCGGAGAACATCCCGTGCGCAATCGCGGTGGGGAATCCGAACAGCTTGGCGCCGATCGAGCTGGTGTGGATCGGGTTGTGATCGCCGCCCGCGGATGCGTACCGCCTAATCTGGCCCGGCGTCACACGCAGCACCGCGTTGGGAGGGCCCAGCTTGGGCTGCTTGGCCGGCGGCGGCTTCGGCTCGTCGGACAGGCTGGTGCGCTGCTGGTGCAGGAATGTCGTCACCTGGTGCCAGGCCGGGTCGTTGCCCACGGTGATGTCGGTGACGATGTCGACCAGCAGGCCCTTGCGATGTTCCCGCAGGTTCTCTGCCCGCACCGTCACTCCGACGGTGTCGGTGACGGTGATCGGGCGGTGGCGCGTGATCCGGTTTTCGGTGTGAACCGAACCCATCGCGGCGAATGGGAAGTCAAACCCGGTCGCCAGCTCCATCACGGTCGGGAAGGTCAGCGCGAACGGGTAGGTCAGCGGGACCTGATCGGCGAATCGCAGCCCGGTGACGGCCGCGTAGGCGGCGACGTGGTTGGGGTCGATCACCAGCTCGTCGACCCGCAGCGTCCGGTTCGGCAGCGTTGGTGTGCGCGGAATGAAGGGCAGCGCCCCGGCTACCGCACGCACCATGTTTCTCATGCCACTGGGTTGGGACATCCGTCTCACGCTCCCAGCATGGCTTGGCCACAGACCCGGATGGTGTTGCCGGTGACCGCATTCGACGCCGGACTGGCGAAGTAGCCGATCAACTCGGCGACGTCGACGGGTTGACCGCCCTGGAACAGCGAGTTGAGCCGGCGTCCGACCTCGCGGGTGGCCAGCGGGATCGCCGCCGTCATCTCGGTTTCGATGAACCCTGGGGCGACGGCATTGATCGTGATGCCCTTCTTGGCCAGTGTCGGAGCCAGCGCTTCGGTCAGGCCGATCATGCCGGCCTTGGTGGCCGCGTAGTTGGTCTGGCCGCGGTTACCCGCGATCCCGGCCATCGACGACAGGCCGATCACCCGGCCGCCGTCACCGATGCTGCCGTTGGCGACCAGCCCTTCGGTAAGGCGCTGCGGTGCAAGCAGGTTGACCGCCAAAACTGCGTTCCATCGGGCGTCGTCCATGTTGGCCAGCAATTTGTCGCGAGTGATACCGGCGTTGTTGACCAACACATCGGCCTTGCCGCCATGGTGTTCGGCGAGGTGCGCGGTGATCTGGTCCACTGCGTCGTCGGCGGTGACGTCCAGGGCCAGCGCGGTCCCTCCCACCCGGGAAGCCGTCTTCTGCAGCGCCTCGGCGGCCTGCGGCACGTCGATCGCCACCACCTTGGCGCCGTCGCGGGCGAACACCTCGGCAATGGTGGCGCCGATGCCGCGCGCCGCCCCGGTGATGATCGCGACCTTGCCCTCCAGCGGCCGGTCCCAGTCGGCGGGAGCGGTCGCGTCGTCGGCGCCCACGTAGAACACCTGGCCGTCGACGTAGGCCGAGCGGGCCGAGAGGATGAATCGCAGCGTCGATTCCAGGCCGGTGGCCCCAGGCTTGGCGTCGGGCGACAGGTACACCAGCTGCACGGTGGCACCGCGCTGCAGTTCCTTGCCCAGCGAGCGGGTGAAGCCCTCCAGCGCGCGCTGGGCGATCTGCTCGTCGGCGCTGCCGGCGGCCGCGGGGGTGGTGCCGACGACGACCAACCGGCCGCAGCGCCCCACGTTGCGCAGCAGCGGGGTGAAGAACTCATGCAGTGCGGTCAGCCCGGCGGGTGAGGTGATGCCGGTGGCGTCGAAGACCAGTCCGCCGAAGGAGTCGGCCCACCGGCCGCCCAGGTTGTCGCCGACCAGCTCGTAGTCGTCGGCCAGCGCGGCCCGCAGCGGCTCGACCACCCGGCCCGACCCGCCGATCAGCAGCGGGCCGGCCAGCGCCGGCTCGCCGACCCGGTAACGACGCAGCGTCTCGGCCTGCGGAACGCCGAGCTGCTTGGCCAGGAACGATCCGGGGGCGGAGCCCAGGATCTGGGACAACAGGTCCGAGGAGAGCTTGGGGGCCTTAGGGGGCATGGGTGCTGCCTTCCATGTGGGGACGTGCCTGGTGCGGGCCACGGTGTCGACAACGAACTTACTCCAGAGTAAGAATACTGGGTAGTATCAGGACGACCGTCCCCGGCAATGCGGGGGACCCACCATCAGAGACGAGAGATCGTGGCATCTGCATCTGCTGCTAAACCTGCCGAGGCAACCGCCGGCACGCGCCGCCGCGTCGCCGTCCTCGGGGGCAATCGCATTCCGTTCGCACGCTCCGACGGCGCCTACGCGAACGCGTCCAACCAGGACATGTTCACCGCAGCGCTAGGCGGTCTCATCGATCGGTTCGGCCTCGCCGGCGAGAAGCTGGACGCGGTGATCGGCGGGGCGGTGCTCAAGCACAGCCGTGACTTCAACCTGATCCGCGAATCGGTGCTGGGCTCGGCGCTGTCGCCCTACACGCAGGCCTTCGACCTGCAGCAGGCCTGCGGTACCGGGTTGCAGGCGGCGATCTGCGCCGCCGACGGAATCGCCGCCGGCCGTTACGAGGTGGCTGCCGCCGGTGGCGTGGACACCACCTCGGACGCGCCCTTGGCGATCGGCAACGAACTGCGTCGCACGCTGCTTGCGCTGCGCCGGTCGAAGTCGAACCTGCAGCGCCTCAAGCTGGCAGGCAAACTGCCCGCCGCGCTGGGCGTGGAAATCCCGGCCAACAAAGAGGCGCGGACGGGCCTTTCCATGGGCGAGCACCAGGCCATCACCACCAAGCAGATGGGCATCAAGCGGGTCGACCAGGACGAGCTGGCCGCAGCCAGCCACCGCAACATGGCCGCCGCCTATGACGGGGGCTTCTTCGACGACCTGGTGACGCCGTTCCAGGGGCTCTACCGCGACGACAACCTGCGGCCCCAGTCCAGCCCGGAGAAGCTGGCCACGCTCAAGCCGGTGTTCGGCGCGAAGGCCGGTGACGCCACCATGACCGCGGGCAACTCCACCCCGCTTACCGACGGTGCGTCGGTGGCACTGCTGGCCAGCGAGGAGTGGGCGGCCGCACGCAACCTGACCCCGCTGGCGTATTTCGTCGACGCCGAGACGGCCGCGGTGGACTACGTCAACGGCGCCGACGGCCTGCTGATGGCGCCGACCTACGCGGTGCCGCGACTGTTGGCGCGCAATGGTCTGACCCTGCAGGACTTCGACTTCTACGAGATTCACGAGGCGTTCGCCGCCACGGTGCTGTGTCACCTGGCGGCGTGGGAGTCGCAGGAGTACTGCACGCAGCGGCTGGGACTGGATTCGGCGCTGGGCGCCATCGACCGGTCCAAGCTCAATGTCAACGGCTCGTCGCTGGCGTCGGGTCACCCGTTCGCGGCCACCGGCGGGCGGATCGTGGCGCAGGCGGCCAAGCAGATCGCCGAGGCCAAGGCCGCCAAGAAGGGCGCCGCGAAGAACAAGCCGGTGCGTGCGCTGATCTCGATCTGCGCAGCCGGGGGCCAGGGCGTGGCCGCCATCCTCGAGGGCTGACAGGCGCGACGATCGACGTTTGATTCGCGCCGTTGCCGGGTAGTCGAGACATCGGTTCGCTTCGCGTGGCCGCGGGCCCCCGGTGGCAGCGCGAAGCAACCTGCCCGGTCCGCCGCTGAACTGAGGGGATTCAGCGGCGGACCGTTTGGATCCGCCGCCGGTTGCGAACCGCGCCGATCGCCTGATCCCACAGCAACAGCGCGCTGGCCTTCAACTGGGCCGGCTTCGCCAGGTCCCTGGCCATCAGCGCGGTGGCCGCCGCTTTGGTCTGCACCGATGCCTTCGACGTGTGGCCGGAGTCGAATGGCGGCTGCGGGTCGTATTCCATCGACAACTGGATGGCCTTGGCGCGGCCCTCGCCGCCGATCTGGCTGGCCAGCCACAGCCCGAGATCGATCCCGGCCGACACCCCCGCACAGGTGACGATGTCTCCCTCGTGCACGATCCGCTCGTCGCCGACCGCGGTAGCGCCGAACGCCTTCAGCGCCGGCAGCGCCATCCAGTGCGAGGTGGCGCGCTTGCCGGTGAGCAGTCCGGCGGCGCCCAGCACGACCGAACCCGAGCACACCGATGCCGTCCACGTCGCCGTCGGGTGGGCGGACCGGACCCAGTCCAGCAGTTTCTCGTCGCGGGCATGTGCCATGGTCGTCATCCCGCCGGGGATCAGAATCACGTCGGGGGAGGGCGTCTCGTCGAACGAGTGGGTTGCCCCGACCACCAGAACCCCGGAGTCCGCGGTAATCGGCCCCGGCTCGTGCCACACGAAGCGCACCTGCGCATCCGGGAGCCAGCGCAACACCTCGTAGGGGCCGATGAAGTCCAGCGAGGTGAATCCGGGGTAGAGCACAATTGCGATCTGCATGGGTATTTCCTTTCAGGCGAAGGTCTTGCGGTAGTGATCGGGCGAGATGCCGAGTCGGCGAATGAAGGTGCGCCGCAGGGTTTCCGCGGTGCCGAATCCACAGCGCCCGGCGATCGCGACGACGGTGTCGTCGGTCTCCTCGAGTTGTCGGCGGGCGGCCTCGGTGCGCACCCGCTCCACGTACGCGCCCGGTGCCATGCCCACTTCGTCGGTGAAGACCCGGGTGAAGTGCCGGGGGCTCATCGAGGCCCGCGATGCCAGCTCGGTTATCCGGTGCGGGCCGCCGGGTTCGGACTCGATCAGCTCCTGGACGTCACGGATCGGCGCGCGCCGGGAGCGCGGCAGCCATGCGGGGACCGCAAACTGGGACTGGCCGCCGGGTCGCCGCAGATACAGCACCAGCCAACGGGCCGCGGTCTGTGCCACCTCGGTTCCGTAGTCCTCTTCCACCAACGCCAGGGCCAGATCGATGCCGGCGGTGACCCCCGCCGCGGTCCACACCGCCGCCGAACTGCGCACGAAGATGGGCTCCGGGTCGACGCGGACTGCGGGGAACTCGCGGGCCAGCGCGTCGGCGAACGCCCAATGTGTGGTGGCCCGGCATCCGTCGAGCAGACCCGCCTGCGCGGCCAGGAACGCGCCGGTACACACGCTGACCACCCGTCGGGTTTGAGTCGACGCGCGCCGGACCCAGTCGACGGTTTCCGGGTCGGCTTGCGCCGCCTGGACGCCGACGCCGCCGGGCAGGACCAGGGTGTCGATGGGCTCGTTCGGTTCTGGTAGCGGACTCGGCGCGAGCGCCAGCCCGCTGCTGGTGGCGATCGGTGCGCCGCCAACACTGGCCACGGTGACCTGGTAGCCGTCCTCGCCACGGCCCTGACCGAGCAGCACCAGCGTCGCGGTGGCGAAGACCTCCGCGGGCCCGAAAACATCCAGTGCCTGGATGCCGGGGTAACCGAGGATGACGACATTGCGGGCCATGCCATCAGTGTCAGCTGCCCGGGCAGCTGGCGTCTACGACATACATCCCACATATCAGGACACAGCCGCGTTCGCCGAGCAGACGTGGAGGCCCTCATTTCGAGCCAGCATGAGGGCTTTCGGGTCTGCCCGCCGGGTGATCCCGGAAATGCAACAGGCCCCCAAGGGGTCTCCCCGGGGGCCTGCGCGGTCTGTGCGTGGCGTTTAGAACGCCGCTTCGTCGAGCTCCATGATGTCGTTGTCGATGTTCTCGATCACCGAGCGGGTGCTGGTCAGCAACGGCAGGAAGTTCTTGGTGAAGAACGACGCCACCGCGATCTTGCCTTCGTAGAAGGAGCGGTCGGCACCTTCGGCACCGGCGTCGAGCTTCGCCACCGCGACAGCCGCCTGCCGGGCCAGCAGCCAGCCGATCATCAGGTCGCCGACGCTCATCAGGAAGCGCACCGAACCCAGGCCGACTTTGTAGATGCTGGTGATGTCCTCCTGCGCGGCCATCAGGTAGCCGGTCAGCGTTGCCGCCATGCCCTGCACGTCGGCCAGCGCGGTGGCCAGCAGTTCCCGCTCCGCTTTCAGCCGCCCGTTGCCGGTCTCGTTCTTGATGAACGTCTCGATCTCGCCCGCGACGTGGCCCAGCGCGGCGCCCTTGTCGCGGATGATCTTGCGGAAGAAGAAGTCCTGCGCCTGAATTGCCGTGGTGCCCTCGTAGAGCGAGTCGATCTTGGCGTCACGGATGTACTGCTCGATCGGGTAGTCCTGCAGGAAGCCCGAGCCACCCAGGGTCTGGAGGCTCTCGGTGAGCTTGGCGTAGGCCTGCTCGGAGCCCACCCCCTTGACGATCGGCAGCATCAAGTCGTTGATCTTGACCGCCAGGTCGGCGTCGACGTCGTGCAGCGCCTTGGCGACCACTTCGTCCTGGAAGGTGGCGGTGTACATGTACAACGCGCGCAGACCCTCGGCGTAGGCCTTCTGGGTCATCAGCGAACGGCGGACGTCCGGGTGGTGGGTGATGGTCACCCGCGGCGCGGCCTTGTCGGTCATCTGGGTGAGGTCGGCGCCCTGCACCCGCTCCTTGGCGTACTCGAGCGCGTTGAGGTAGCCGGTGGACAGCGTCGCGATGGCCTTGGTGCCGACCATCATCCGGGCCTGCTCGATCACGTCGAACATCTGCGCGATGCCGTTGTGCACCTCGCCGACGAGCCAGCCCTTGGCCGGTACGCCGTGCTGACCGAAGGTCAGCTCACAGGTGGCCGAGACCTTCAGGCCCATCTTGTGCTCGACGTTGGTGACGAAGACACCGTTGCGCTCGCCGAGCTCACCGGTTTCGAAGTCGAACAGGAACTTCGGCACGAAGAACAGCGACAGACCCTTGGTGCCGGGCTTTGCGCCCTCCGGGCGGGCCAGCACCAGGTGGAAGATGTTCTCGAACAGGTCATCGGAGTCAGCCGAGGTGATGAATCGCTTCACACCGTCGATGTGCCACGAGCCGTCCTCTTGCTGGACGGCCTTGGTGCGGCCGGCGCCCACGTCCGAGCCGGCGTCCGGCTCGGTCAGCACCATGGTCGAACCCCAACCGCGCTCGGCGGCGAGGACGGCCCACTTCTTCTGCTCTTCGGTGGCGATGTTGTAGAAGATGTTGGCGAAGCCGGCGCCACCGCCGTACATCCACACCGCGGGGTTGGCACCCAAGATGTGCTCCTGCAGGGCCCACATCAGGACTTTGGGCATCGGAATGCCGCCGAGCTCCTCGATCACCCCGACCCGGTCCCAGCCGGCTTCCAGGTGGGCGCGCACCGACTTCTTGAAGGACTCGGGCAGCGTCACCGAGTGGGTGGCCGGGTCGAACACCGGGGGGTTGCGGTCGCCGTCGACGAAGGACTCCGCGATCGGGCCCTCGGCCAGGCGGACCATCTCGCCGAGCATCTCTTGAGCGGTGTCGACGTCCAGGTCGGCGTAGTCGCCTTCGCCGAAGACCTGGTCCAAGCCCAGCACCTCGAACAGGTTGAACACCTGGTCACGGACATTGCTCTTGTAGTGGCTCACTACTTCCTCCTCATGGAATGCCACCTGTGGTTGGGTACTCAGGCTTAAGTTACCCACCAGTAACGTAACCTGAAATATACTCGCCAGTAGCCATAGTGCAAGCTGATGTGAGCTATGTCCTTCATGCGGGTGACCAACCGGTTGGTCCCTGGCCCAGAATGCGGTCGCCAGCGGCCGATCTGCCGAGGTGACAGGGCGGCGAGTAGGGTTCTGGGCGACCAGACCAGACGAGGCGAATGAATCCCCGGTGAATCCCCACGTGAGTTCCGAGAGCAAGTTGACCCCGTTGACCCCGTCGTCGTTGCGGGAGGCCTTCGGGCATTTCCCGTCCGGAGTGGTGGCGGTGGCAGCCGAGATCGACGGCGTTCGGGTCGGCCTGGCCGCCAGCACCTTCGTGCCGGTCTCGTTGGAGCCGCCGTTGGTGTCCTTCTGCGTGCAGAACACCTCGAGCACCTGGCCCAAGCTCAAGGACTCGCCCCGGCTGGGCATCAGCGTGCTCGGCGAGGCGCACGATGTCGCGGCGCGCACCCTGGCTGCCAAGACCGGTGATCGCTTCGCCGGGCTGGAGACGGTGACCAACGACGGCGCGGTGTTCATCAAGGGCACCGGAGTATGGCTGGGCAGCTCGATCGAGCAGTTGGTGCCCGCCGGGGACCACACCATCGTGGTGCTGCGGGTCTGTGATTTGACCGTCGATCCAGAGATCGCCCCGATCGTTTTCCACCGCAGCGGTTTTCGCCGCCTCGGGGGCTAAGGCCCGAGTCGCTGTGCGGGTGCSGGGGGTGCGATAGCCCCCGCCGATGTGTTGCTATGGGCAGATGGCGCCCCTGCGTAGCGACCCCGTGCAGTTGAGGACCACCGCCGAGACGCTGGTGGCCGAGGCCGCCGCATTCGTCCGGCGTCGGCGTGCCGAGGTGTTCGGCGCCGAAGTGGCCGAGCCGTCCTCAGGCCTGGTCCAGACGAAGAGCACTCCGACCGATCCGGTGACCGTGGTCGACACCGAGACCGAGAGCTTCATCCGGGATCGGCTGACCGGGCTGCGGCCCGGTGATGCGGTGCTGGGCGAGGAAGGCGGAGGTTCCGGGGACGTCTCTGGCCGCGAACCGGGTGTCGTCACCTGGGTGGTCGACCCGATCGACGGCACGGTGAACTTCATGTACGACGTCCCGGCATACGCGGTTTCGGTGGCAGCGCAGATCGGCGGGGTCTCGGTGGCCGGCGCGGTCGCCGACGTAGTGGGTGACCGGATCTATTCTGCCGGTGCCGGATTGGGCGCCCGAGTGACCGATCAGCAGGGAACTTTCGCGCTGCGCTGCGCCGATGTGAGCGAGCTGGCACTGGCACTGCTGGGCACCGGGTTCGGCTATTCGCCACGGCGCCGGGCCGCCCAGGCCGCGTTGCTTGCCCGGTTGCTGCCGGAAGTGCGCGATGTGCGCCGGATCGGATCGGCCGCGCTGGACCTGTGCATGGTCGCTGCCGGGCGGCTCGACGCCTACTACGAGCATGGGATCAAGCCGTGGGACTACGCCGCCGGAGCACTGATCGCGGTCGAGGCCGGGGCGCGGGTGGTGCTGCCCGGTCCAGAGGTCGACGGCGGCGACGTGTGTGTCGCCGCCGCACCCGGTGTCGCCGATGCCCTGATCGCCTTGCTGCAACGCGAAGGTGGCTGGGCCGCTATTCCGGCGTAGCCTCCGATCGCCGCGGCCTGCGGCCAGTCACGGGGTCGAGGGTCAGTCCGCCTTGCGGCGGAAAATCTTTCGACCGAGCCAGACGACGGGGTCATAACGGTTCCCGACCACCCGCTCCTTCATCGGGATGATGGCGTTGTCGGTGATCGTGATGTGTTCCGGGCAGACCTCGGTGCAGCACTTGGTGATGTTGCACAGTCCCAGACCCGCGTCGTCCTGGGCGAAGTCACGCCGGTCGGCGGCGTCGAGCGGGTGCATGTCCAACTCCGCAAGCCGGATGAACATCCGCGGCCCGGAGAACCGCGGCTTGTTCTCCTCATGGTCCCGGATGACGTGGCAGACGTTCTGGCACAGGAAGCATTCGATGCACTTGCGGAACTCCTGGGAGCGCTCCACATCCACCTGCTGCATCCGGTACTCGCCGGGCTTGAGATCCGCCGGCGGCTTGAAGGCCGGCATCTCTCGGGCCTTCTCGTAGTTGAACGAGACATCGGTGACCAGGTCACGAACCACCGGGAATGTCCGCACCGGGGTCACGGTGATCGTTTCAGCCGGGTCGAACATCGACATCCGCGTCATACACAGCAGTCGCGGGAAACCGTTGATCTCCGCCGAACACGATCCGCACTTGCCGGCCTTGCAGTTCCAGCGCACCGCCAGATCCGGGGTCTGGGTGGCCTGCAGGCGGTGGATGACGTCGAGCACCACCTCGCCCTCGTTGACCTCGACCTCGAAATCTTCAAGTCCACCGCCGTCAACGTCACCGCGCCAGACTCGCAGGTGGGCGTTGTGTGTCATTACGCTCTCCGTCCCGGATGTTGCGCCAGCTCTTGGTCGGTGTAGTACTTCTCCAGTTCGGAGATCTCGAACAGCTCCAGCAAGTCCTCACGCATCCCGGTCTGAGATTCCGGCGTGACCGTGATGTCAAAAATCGCCTGGGGGCTCTGCTTCTCCGCGACCCGGCAGACCAGCAGGGTCTTGCGCCAGTTGGCGTCCATCCCCGGGTGGTCGTCGCGGGTGTGCCCACCGCGGCTCTCGGTGCGTTGCAGCGCGGCTTTGGCCACGCATTCGCTGACCAGCAGCATGTTGCGCAGGTCGACGGCCAGATGCCAGCCCGGGTTGTAGTGCCGTCCGCCGTCGACGGTGACCGCCGCGAAGCGGGCCTTGAATTCCTCGAGTCGGACCAGGGCCTGCTCCAGCTCGCCGGCATTGCGGATGATGCCGACCAGGTCGTTCATCGACTGCTGCAACTCGGAGTGCAAGGTGTACGGGTTCTCCGGTGTGGCGCCGCCGGCCGGACCGTGGAACGGCGCCAGCGCCAGCTCTGCTGCGGCTTCCAGCGCTGCCGGTGTCACCGACGGGCGGGTGTTCAGCCCCTGCACGTACTGTGCCGCGCCCAACCCGGCGCGACGGCCGAACACCAGCAGATCCGACAGGGAGTTGCCGCCCAGCCGGTTGGAACCGTGCATCCCACCGGAGCATTCGCCTGCGGCAAACAGTCCGGGCACCGCCGCCGCGCCGGTGTCCGGGTCGACCTCGATACCACCCATCACGTAGTGGCAGGTGGGGCCGACTTCCATTGCTTCCTTGGTGATGTCCACCTCGGCGAGCTGCATGAACTGGTGGTACATCGAAGGCAGTCGCCGCTTGATCTCCTCGGGCGTCAGCCGAGAGGCGATGTCGAGGAACACCCCGCCATGCGGCGAACCGCGGCCGGCTTTGACCTCGGAGTTGATGGCGCGGGCCACCTCGTCACGGGGCAGCAGGTCCGGGGTGCGGCGGGCCGAGTCGTTGTCCTTGAGCCACTGATCGGCCTCTTGCTCGGTCTCGGCGTACTGGCCCTTGAACACCGGCGGGATGTAGTCGAACATGAACCGGGTTCCGTCGGAGTTCTTGAGCACCCCGCCGTCGCCGCGGACGCCCTCGGTGACCAGGATCCCCTTCACGCTGGGCGGCCACACCATCCCGGTCGGATGGAATTGGACGAACTCCATGTTGATCAGCGTCGCGCCGGCTCGCAGCGCCAGCGCGTGGCCGTCGCCGGTGTACTCCCACGAGTTGGACGTCACCTTGAACGACTTGCCGATGCCGCCGGTGGCCAGCACCACGGCCGGCGCTTCGAACAGCACGAAGTTGCCGCTCTCACGCCAGTAGCCGAAGGCGCCCGAAATAGCGCCGCTGGCTTCGTCTTTGAGCAGTTCAGTGATGGTGCACTCGTGGAAGATTTTGATCCGGGCCTCGTAGTCACCGAACTCGGCATAATCGTCCTGCTGCAGCGAGACCACTTTCTGCTGCATGGTGCGGATCAATTCCAGGCCGGTGCGGTCACCGACGTGGGCCAGCCGCGGATAGGTGTGGCCGCCGAAGTTGCGCTGGTTGATCTTTCCGTCGGGGGTGCGGTCGAACAGTGCGCCGTAGGTCTCCAGCTCCCAGACCCGCTCGGGTGCTTCCCGGGCGTGCAACTCGGCCATCCGCCAGTTGTTGAGGAACTTCCCGCCGCGCATGGTGTCGCGGAAGTGCACCTGCCAGTTGTCCTTGGAGTTGACGTTGCCCATCGACGCCGCGCAACCACCCTCGGCCATCACGGTGTGCGCCTTGCCGAACAGCGACTTGCACACCACCGCAACGCTGAGGCCCTGTTCGCGTGCTTCGATCACCGCGCGCAGGCCAGCGCCCCCGGCACCGATCACGACCACGTCGTAGGAGTGCCGTTCGACTTCAACCATGAATTCTCGCTAACCCTTCGTGTGATCGCGGCACTTAGCCGACGAACCGGAAATCGGTGATGACGCCGCTGGAGACCAGGGCGACGTAGAGGTCGGTGAACGCCAGCGTGCCGAGGGTGATCCAGGCGAACTGCTGGTGGCGGCCGTTGAACCAGCTGATCTTCGTCCAAAACCAGTAGCGGACCGGGTGTTTGGAGAAGTGGTTGAGGCGACCGCCGAATATGTGCCGGCAGGAGTGGCAGCCGCCGGTATAGGCCCAGAGCATCGCCACGTTCGCGAGCAGCACGATGTTGCCCACCCCGAACCCGAACCCGCCGGGCCCGTCGTCGGAGTGCAGTGCGGCGATTGCGTCATAGGTGTTGAGCGCCGCGAGCGTGAACGCCGCATAGAAGAAGTAGCGGTGGCTGTTCTGCATGATCAACGGCAAACGAGTCTCGCCGGTGTAGTGGGCACGGGGCTCGGGCACCGCGCAGGCCGTCGGCGACTGCCAGACGGAGCGATAGTAGGCCTTGCGGTAATAGTAGCAGGTCAGCCGGAAGCAGAGCAGGAAGGGCAATACCAATGCCCCCAACGGAATCCACCGAGGGAATTCCGGCAGCCAGACGCCCAAGTGGCTTGAGCCGGGCACACACGACGCGCTGATGCACGGCGAGTAGAACGGTGTCAGGTAGTGGTACTTGTCAACCCAGTAGGCGCTGCCCCAGAACGATCGGATGGTCGCGTAGATGATGAACGCGAGCAGTCCCAGGTTCACCCGCAGCGGCGAGAGCCACCAGCGGTCGGTACGCAGGGTGCGATTCGCGATTCGTGCGCGAGTCGCCGAGTAGACGCCGGGACGGTTCACGGCGGGTGCGCTCATCTAATGGGGTTCCCTTCGGCTCAGTTCGTCGGAGGGCGCCCCTTGGCCGCAGGCAGCACCCGGTGTGGGTCAGTACCTGCCTTGGCCGCCGACGCCTTCGTCGTCGACGTCGCGCCAGAATTCGGTGTCGTATTCGGTGTCAGGGATGGTGATCTTCTCGTGCGACCGCTCGGCCGCCCAGCGCTCCAAGTCCAGCTCTCCGGCATCGGATTCGAGGAGCTGAACGTCGGTGAGGATGCGCTCGGCGTCCAGCTCGATGCGGCGCATTCCAGGGATGTCGCCGAAGCGGGTCTTCAGCCCCAGCACGCAACGCCGCAGGTCACCGATCAGGGTGTGCAGCTCGGCGAGTTCGGTAGTGCTCGACACCAGACCTCCTCGGGTGGTACGGATCACAGTACGTTCACCCGATGCTAATCACACCAGGAACGGAACGTGAGACAGATCACGTTGTGAGCTGACGTGTTGGACGCCGAAAACCCCTACACACAGGCGTGTGCAGGGGTTTTCGGGTCGAAGACCGCCGCGCCGGTTTACTTGGTGATGGCGATGGTCTGCGGCCGGGTGCCCGCGTACACCCCGGCTACCCGGACGGTCAGTACGCCGGCGTCATAGGTCGCGGTCACGGCGTCGCCGGTGACATGGGCCGGAACCGCGAACGAGCGGCGGAACGCGCCGTAGCGCACCTCGCGCAGCGTGCGGTTGGTGTCGGCGTCGGTCTCGGCGTACTCGTCGCGCCGTTCGCCGCGGACCACCAGGTGGCCGCCGTCGAGTTCGACCGTCACGTCCTTGTCGACGTCGATGCCCGGCAGTTCCAGCCGCACCACAGCGTCGTCGCCGTCCTTGGTGATCTCGGCGGCCGGCCGGAACCCCGTCGCGGCGGGAGCCCGCCAGTCGCTGGCGGTGGCCGGGCTGAAGAAGTCACGGACCCAACGGTCAGTGTCGAACGGGTGGTGCCTCAAGGTCAGGGTGCTCATGGGGACTCCTCGAATGATTACCGCGTGCCGGTCGGGTGCCGGCCCGTCACTGGGTAGAACTTGAGTCACCCTCGCTAAAGTTCCGTGTTCGCCGGCAGTGAACACGGACGCACAAAAGTGGTGCCGTGAGCGGTATCACGGCGTAAGCAGCGAACCGTTCACACGCTTGTAACGTATGGCGATACTCCGGCAATATCGGGTTCCTAACCTCCCTTCTATGACCACGATCGAAACCCCGCGCGCCGTCAAAGACCTTGTCGTGGTCGGACACGGCATGGTGGGGCACCGCTTCGTGGAGGCGCTGCGCAGCCGGCCCGGAGGCGCCGACTGGCGGGTCACGGTGCTGGCCGAGGAATCCGATCCCGCCTACGACCGCGTCGGGCTGACCTCCTACACCGACGGGTGGGACCGGTCCCGGCTGGCGCTGCCGGGCAACGACTACGCCGACGACGAGCAGGTGCGGCTGATGCTGAGCACCCGGGTCGAGAAGGTTGATCTGGCCGACAAGTCGGTGCTCGCCGCGGATGGGCAGCGTTACGGCTACGACACCCTGGTGCTGGCGACCGGCTCACGCGCGTTCGTCCCCCCGGTGCCCGGCCACGATCTGCCCGGCTGCCATGTCTACCGGACCCTGGACGATCTGGACGGAATCCGGGCCGACATCGAGTGCATGCTGGAAGCCGGTAACGCCCGGGCCGGAGTGGTGATCGGGGGCGGACTGCTGGGGCTGGAGGCCGCCAACGCGCTCCGGGCGTCCGGGATCGAGCCGCACATCGTCGAGATGGCGCCGCGCCTGATGCCGCAACAGCTCGATGACGCCGGCGGTGTGCTGCTGAGCCGGATGATCTCGGAACTGGGCATCGCGGTGCACGTCGGTGTGGGCACCGAGTCCATCGAGCAGCTGACCCACCAGTACGGTTCACCGACCCTGCGGGTAAAGCTCTCCGACGGCAACGCGATCGAGGCCGGCCTGGTGATCTTCGCCGCGGGCGTGCGTCCCCGTGACGAACTGGCTCGTGAGGCGGGTCTGGCGATCGCCGAGCGTGGCGGTGTGTTGACCGACCTGTGTTGCCGGACCAGCGATTCCGACGTGTACGCGATCGGTGAGGTGGCCGCCATCGAGGGCGTCTGCTACGGCTTGGTCGGCCCCGGCTACACCAGCGCCGAGGTGGTCGCCGACCGCCTGCTCGAGGGTGTGGCCGAATTCGGCGAGGCGGACATGTCCACCAAGCTCAAGCTGCTCGGTGTCGACGTGGCCAGCTTCGGCGACGCGATGGGGTCGACGGAGAACTCGCTGTCGGTCGTCATCAACGATCCGGTGAAGCGCACCTATGCCAAGTTGGTGCTCTCCGACGACGCCAAGACTCTGCTCGGCGGGATCCTGGTCGGCGACGCCTCCTCCTACGGCGTGCTGCGTCCGATGGTCGGCGCCGAGCTGCCTGGCGATCCCCTGGATCTGATCGCTCCGGCCAGCTCCGGCGACAGCAAGAGCGCCCTGGGGATCAGTGCGTTGCCTGGGGCGGCGCAGATCTGTTCCTGCAACAACGTCAGCAAGGACCAGTTGTGCGCCGCGATCGCCGGCGGCTGCCACGACGTGCAGAGCCTGAAGGACTGCACCAAGGCGGGAACTTCGTGTGGATCCTGCATTCCGCTGCTCAAGGAGCTGCTGGTCGCCGAGGGTGTCGAGCAGTCCAAGGCGCTGTGCGAACACTTCGCCCAGTCGCGCGCGGAGCTGTTTGAGATCGTCCAGGTCACCGGAATCCGCACCTTCTCCGAACTGCTGGAGCGGTTCGGCACGGGCCACGGCTGTGACATCTGCAAGCCCACCGTCGCCTCCATCTTGGCGTCCACCGGATCAGACCACATCCTTGAGGGCGAGCAGGCCGCTCTGCAGGACACCAACGACCACTTCCTGGCCAATATTCAGCGCAACGGCAGCTACTCAGTGGTTCCGCGGGTGCCCGGCGGTGAGATCAAGCCCGAGCACCTGATCCTGATCGGCCAGATTGCCCAGGAATTCGGCCTTTACACCAAGATCACCGGTGGCCAGCGCATCGACATGTTCGGTGCACGGGTGGATCAGCTGCCCGCGATCTGGCGCAAGCTAGTGGACGCCGGCATGGAATCCGGTCAGGCGTACGGAAAGTCGTTGCGGACAGTGAAAAGCTGTGTGGGCAGCGACTGGTGCCGCTACGGGCAGCAGGATTCGGTGAAGATGGCCATCGATCTGGAGCTGCGCTACCGCGGACTGCGCGCGCCGCACAAGATCAAGATGGGCGTCTCGGGCTGCGCGCGTGAGTGCGCCGAGGCACGCGGCAAAGACGTCGGTGTGATCGCGACCGAGATCGGTTGGAATCTTTACGTGGGCGGGAACGGCGGTATGTCGCCCAAGCACGCCCAGTTGCTCGCCAGCGACCTCGACACCGAGACCGTGTTCCGCTATGTCGACCGGTTCCTGATGTTCTACATCCGCACCGCCGATCGGTTGCAGCGCACCGCGCCCTGGATCGAGGCGATGGAAGGTGGACTCGACCACGTCCGCGAGGTCGTCTGCGACGACTCCCTGGGGCTGGCAGCGGAATTCGAGGCGGAGATGGCTCGCCACGTCGACAACTACGCCGATGAGTGGAAGGGCGTCCTCGACGACCCGGAGAAGCTGTCACGATTCGTCTCCTTCGTCAACGCCCCCGATGCCGAAGATCCCACCGTCGCCTTCACCGTGCGCGACGGCCGCAAGGTCCCGTTACCCGTCCCCGTCCTGCGAGTATCTGAGGAGAAGTCATGAACACCAACAACATCGACACCTGGATCACCGCCTGCCGCTACGACAGCATGATTCCCGGACTCGGAGTGGGTGTCCTGCTCGCCAACGGCAAGCAGGCGGCGCTGTTCCGGCTCGACGACGGCTCGGTCCGTGCGGTGTGCAACATCGACCCGTTCTTCCGGGCAGCGGTGCTGTCCCGCGGAATCGTCGGTGACCGCGGCGGCCGGCTATCTGTCATCTCCCCGTTGAAGAAGCAGGCCTTCGCCTTTGACGACGGCAGCTGCTTGGATGACCCGAGCGTCTCGGTGCGGGTGTATCCGACTCGGATCAGCGAGGACGGCTACGTGCAGGTCGGGCAGCCGGTCGCGGAACGGGCCGTTGCTTAGCCGGCCCTAGCCGGCTTCCTGGCCTACCTGGTCCACCTGATCTACGGCCAGGCGATACCCCCGTTTGACAACGGTGGTGACGATATTCTTGTCGCCCAGCGTTGTTCGCAGCCTCAGGACAGCGGTTTCTACCGCATGAGTGCTGGTGCCGTTGCCGGGCAGCGCCTCGAGGAGGGTCTGCCGGGAGACAACGCGGCCGGGCTGGTGAGCCAGCGCCCGTAGTGTGGCCATGCTCGAGGGCGACATCGGCTTGGCCACCCCGTCGACCAGTACGCAATTGCCGCGCACTTCGATGCGATGGCCCGCGGCGTGAACGGTGTGGGCGCGCAGCCGCGGAAGCTCATCGATGATGTGGCGAGCTAACGCCCCCAGTCGCATTCTCCGCGGCGAAGAGGTCGGGATGTCCAAGAGTGCCAACGGCCGCGCCGTCAACGGTCCGACGCACATGGCATGCACGTCGTCGGAACGCAGAGCGAGCAGCAGTGCGTCCGAGATGCCCAGATCGGCGGCACGGGTCAGTGTCGCCATCACAGCGGCGGCCGAGGTGAAGCTGACAGCATCGAATTGGCGTTGGGCGATCTGGGAAGTGAGCTGGTCGAACTCCCCGCCGGGCTGGGCCGGACGCCATCGGTAGACGGGGATGGGCAGTACGTCGGCGCCCGCCTTGCGAAACTGATCGAGCAGCTCCGGAGCGGGATCCCAGTCGCCGGTGGTGCCGTGGAGCTGCACGGCCACGCGGGCTCCGGCGATATCGGATTTCAGGTAATCGAGCATCGCGGCCGATGACTCCGATTCGGGTGACCACTCCTCGGGCAGGCCCGCGGTGCGCAATGCGCCAACAGCCTTCGGTCCACGGGCCACGACACGGGCGGTCGTCAGGGCTGCGATCAGCCGGTCGGCAATACCCCATCCTTCGGCAGCGGCGATCCAGCCGCGGAGGCCCATCGCCGTCGTCACCACCAGGACATCTGGCGGGTTCTCGATCAATGATTCAGTGCGCCCGTGCAATACGGTGTCGTCGGTCAAGTCGATCATGGTGATGGCCGGGGCCGCACAGACCGAGGCGCCGTGGCGACGCAGCAAGGTGCAGAGCTCCTCGGCGCGGCGCGCTGACGTGACTGCGACCCGGTAGCCACTCAGCGACGTGGACACCTTACGCCGGTGCCAACACGGCCCGGGCCGGCTGCGGGGCGAAGAACGGCCGACGTACATACCTGTGCCAGGTCAGCGCCGCGGCCCCCACATAACCCACCAGGAAGATCCAGAATGCCGTGGTCGCCGAGCCGCTGGTGATGTACGACTGGCGCAGTGCCAGGTTGATTCCTACGCCACCCAGGGCGCCGATTGCGCCGGCAAATCCGATCAGTGCCCCCGACATGGCCCGCGCCCAGTGCCGACGGTCGCTCTCGTGCATACCCATTTGGTGACTGCGGGCCTCGAAGACCGACGGAATCATCTTGTACACCGAGCCATTGCCGATCCCGGAGACGATAAACAGCGCCACGAAGCCGATGACGTAGCCGACCATGACCGCGCCGGACGTGGGGCCGGTGCGACCGCTGTCCAGTGTGCTCACGGCGACGAGCAACGCGGAGGCTGCGAACAAGCCGCCAAAGGCAGCCAGCGTCACCCGGCTGCCGCCAAGCCGATCGGCGAGGCGCCCGCCGAAGATCCGGGACAACGACCCCAAAAGCGGTCCCAAAAAGGCGATCTGGGCAGCGTGCAACGAGGCCTGAGCGGGACTCTGGCCGCCGCCCACAAAGCTGATCTGCAACACCTGGCCGAACGCGAACGAGAACCCGATGAAGGAGCCGAACGTGCCGATGTAGAGCAGTGCGACGATCCAGGTGTCGAGTTCGGGAAGGATCGCACGCATGGCCGTCAGGTCTGCCCTTTGACCGTCGAGGTTGTCCATGAAAAGTGCTGCGCCGATCGCGGCCACCGCGAGGACGACCAGATAGATCGCACATACCCAGTACGGCTGGCGGTTACCCACGGTGGCTAGCACCGCCAACCCGACCAGCTGGATCAGCGGAACGCCCAGGTTGCCACCGCCGGCATTGACCGCCAGCGCCCAGCCCTTGAGTCGATGCGGGTAGAAGGCATTCACGTTGGTCATCGAGGCGGCAAAGTTGCCCCCGCCCAGACCGGTCATGGCCGCGCACACCAGGTAAGGCCACAGCGGCAGACCCGGATGGGCCAGCAGGCCCATCATCCCGATGGTCGGGATCAATAGCACCAGCGCGGAGAAGATCGTCCAGTTGCGGCCGCCGAAGGCCGCGGTGGCCAGCGAGTACGGTATGCGCAGCACGCCACCGGCGAGGGTGGCGGTGGCTGCCAGCAGGAACTTGTCGCCGGCGCTGAAGCCGTACACCGACTCGGGCATGAACAGCACCATCACCGACCAGATCGACCAGATCGAAAAGCCGGCGTGCTCAGCAACTGTCGACCAGATCAGGTTGCGTCGCGCAACCTTGTCGTTGCCGGCCTTCCAGGCCACGGTGTCTTCGGGATCCCACTGGGTAATCAGGTGTGAACGAGCCATGTGGTCACGGTAGAAATCTTTCGTTACCGCAATGCTGCACGAGATGACTCAGTCGTGAACTTCTCCTCACGGCGCTGGTGGAAGCGTGTGAGGCGGGAGGTCCGGTGAGGGCGCAAAGGCAGCGCAGGCTACCGATCAATATGGCGGGGATAGAATGGAATTCACAGTGCAAGCGCCATGTCCCAAGTTCGGAACGACGCAGACCGATGCCGAAAAGGTGTTATCGCACCGGAATCCGCGTATGGGCGGTGATGAACCGATCGGCGACGACCCGGGCGATCCCGGGATGCGTGCCCAGCGGCGCGGTAACTCGATCCGCGCCGGCATTGTGCAGGCGGCGCTGGAAAAGACCGTCGGCCAACAAATATGACGCGATCACGACGCGTGACGCGCCTTGGCTGCGCAGGTCGGCGACAGCCTCGGGAACGCTGGGTCCACCGGTAGCGGCGAATGCCACTGTGACGGGTGCTCCGATTATGCCAGACACCATCTGCGCTGCGTGCTTGAGGTCGGCCTGCGCGACCGGATCGGTGGACCCCGCTGCAGCGAGAACCACTGATTCACCTTGGCGCCAGCCTGATTCGGACAGCCGAGCGGCGACGACCGCGGCGACACGAGGATCGGGTCCCAGTGCTGGGGTGATCGTGACGTCGGGGTGGCCGCTGGCGGCGACCTGGGTCGGCACGTCGACGCCGACGTGGTAGCCGCGGGCAAGGAAGGCGGGGACGAGGATAGCCGGGCGGCCGTTTTCGGCCTCAGCGGAGAGGATCTCGGCCGGGCTGGGCCCCAACACGTCGATGAATGCCACTCTGACCGGTTGCGCCAGCAGGGTGCCGACCCGTTCGGCGAGTTCGCCGATCATGACTACCCCGTCGGGCTGACGGGTGCCGTGCGCGACCAGGATGGGAATCATGCCACGCCCTGCTCAGTGTCGACGGCGAGTCGGTAACCTCGCTTGACCACCGTGGCGACGATGTGGCTGTCGCCCAGCGCTGTTCGCAGTCGGAGGACGGCAGAGTCGACGGCGTGCATACTGTTGCCACGTCCCGGGAGAGCGCGCAGCAGGGTTTCCCGGGCGACGACGTGGCCCGGTCGGAGCGCCAGGACGCGCAAAGCGGCCAGTCCGGCCGGCGAAACCGGCTTGACTATCCCATCCACGAGGACCCGGCTCTCCTCAATATCAATACGATGACCGGCGGCATAGACGGCGGTACTCATGCATAAGATTTAGTCGCAGTCGATTTCGTCTGTGTTACCCCGCGATTTCGGAGCCGTTGCCCTATATGTGTTCCAGGTCACGCCGAGATCTTCTCGGCGTCGACCCGAACCCGGTCGCCTCGGCTGCCGCGTGGCCGGCGGACATACATCACCCAGGTCAAACCCGCAACGGCGCAGTAGGACGCCAGAAACACCCAGAATGCCGGGGTCTCGGACCCGAAGCTGGCGTAGGCCTGACGCAGGATCAGGTTGATGGCGACCCCGCCGAGCCCGCCGACTGCGGTGGCAAACCCGATCAAAGCGCCGGAATGTGAACGCGCCCAATGCCGGCGCTCGGCTTCGTCGGCGTCCAGCGAGCGACTGCGGGCCTCGAAGATCGACGGGATCATCTTCAGCACTGATCCGTTGCCCATCCCGGCAAGGATGAACAGCACCATGAATGCGGCGATGTAGATCGCGATCGTCGATGTGGTCGCGCGGGTAGTGTGGTCGTCGATGGTGCTGGTCACCACCAGCACGGCGGACGCCAGAATCATGCCGAGGAACACCACCAGGGTGATGCGGCCCCCGCCGCGGCGGTCGGCCACCCGGCCGCCGTAGATGCGGGCCAAGGCGCCCAACAGTGGGCCCAGGAACGCGATTCGCGCGGCATAGAGTGCCGCCTCGGCGGGACTGTGGCCGGCCTTTTCGAAGGTGACGTGCAGCACCTGGGCGAACGCGAAGGCGAAGCCGATGAACGAGCCGAACGCTGCGCAGTACAACGCCGAGACGATCCAGCTGTCCGGGACCGCCAGGATCGACCGAATGCTGCCGACCTCTTCCTTGCCGTGGTCGAGGTTGTCCATCCACAGTGCCGCGCAGGTGCCCACCACGGCAAGCAGGACCAGGTAGACCGAGCAGACCAACTCCGGCTTGGTGTTGCCGACGGTGGCCAGGACCAGGAGGCCGACGAGCTGGATGGCTGCCACCCCGAGGTTGCCGATGCCGCCGCACAGTCCGAGGGCGACGCCCTTGAGACGCTGAGGATAGAAGGCGTCGACGTTGGCCAGGGAGGCGGCGTAGTTGCCGCCGCCCAGGCCGGTCAGCGCAGCGCACACCAGATACATCCACAGCGGTTGGCCGGGGTTGAGGAGCAACAGCAGTGTCCCGGCGGTCGGAATCAGCAAGATCAGTGACGAGGCCACCGCCCAGTTGCGGCCGCCGAATTTTGCGGTGGCGCGAACGTAGGGGACGCGGACGCATCCGCCGACCAGAGTGGCGACCGCGGCCAGCAGCAGTTTGTCGCCGGCCTTGATGCCATAGACCGACTCGGGCATGAACAGCACCACTACCGACCACAGCGACCAGATCGAGAACGCGACATGCGTACTGGCGGTAGACCAGATCAGGTTGCGGCGTGCGATGGCGGCATTGCCGGCCTCCCAGGCTGCGCTGTCCTCAGGATCGAAATTGGTGATGTGGCCGTTGCTCATGCGATCTCCTCGGGATCCGGGCCACCGCCACGCGCAGAATCTCGCATCACGATGGACGGTGTGCGAACCTACCGGCCCGATCTGGCAAGTGGCAGAGCGGAACCTGAAAATGAGGTGGACTCAAGGAATTTGAGTGGCCCGCATCACGTATTGGACGCGCGCGCAGGATATTTCGCCTGGTTGACCGAGCGAGTGGAGAAGCGTTGCGTTCGGTTGGAAGCTTCTGTCAGCTGACTGGAAGCCAGATGTTGACGGCCTTCGAAATCTGCAGATAGAGCGGTATCCCGATGGTCACGTTGTAGGAGAACGTCAGGCCCAAGGATGCGGCCAGGGGTACCGTCGGACTGGCCTCGGGGATCGCCATTCGCTGCACCGCCGGCACGGCGATGTAGGACGCCGCACCGCACAGCACTGCGAAGAGCACGTAGCTGCCGGCCTCGAAAGGGGTGCCGGTGATTTGCGCGTAGGTGTGGATGATGAAAATTCCAGCGATCGCAAAGAGGTTGGGCGCCAACAATCCAAAGGCGATCAAGCCGCGTCCCGCCGACCGCAGGTCCTTGAGCTTGCGGGAGGCTGTCATCCCCATCTCGAGCAGGAAGAGGCACAGCATCCCCTGGAACGCGGTGACGAAGACATGATCGCCGTCCTCGATGACCGAAGCGCCCTGCAGGCGGCCGACGAAGCCGATAACGATCCCACCGAACAGCAGGTACAGCCCCGGGTTGAGCAGCACCTCTCGCAACAGCGCTCCGCTGGGCGGCGCCGAGGATGTAGTCGACATCGCAGCGCTCGGCTGGGCATGCTCCCGCCTTTCCAGCGCGAGGTCGCTCTCGTCTTGGATGTGCCCCGTTGTGGTGTGCGCTGCGCTCGTAAGGGCGGAGGCGGTGACGAGCTGTCGGCTGGCCTTTTTCTTCTTCTTCTTGTAGCCGGGTTCGTCGGCCATGTTGCCCTGCGCGTCCATCCCGCGTGCCCGCAACCGTGACACCAGGATCAGGGCCACGATGCAGCCCGGAATCTCCATGACGGCCAGCATTACCGGCATGTAGGCGTCGAACGCTATGTCCAAAGTGGCGAGTACGCCAAGGCAGGTGGCGAACGTGCCGGCGGAGTCCGACCCGTAATACCCGGCGACGGTGGCTCGGTCGATACGTCTCATCTTGGTCATCCGGGTCAGCAACCAGTAGGCGACGAATCCGATGATCAAGTTGGTGGCGAAGCCCAGCACGATGAAGCCCAGAACGCCGCCGATGCTCGACGAGTCGACGGTCGCGAGCTCTTCGCCGCCGCGCCAGCCGATGGCCAGCAGCAAATACAACGTCAAGCCCTGATACAGGACGTAGGGGAACTCGAACTTGATCTTCAGCAGCGGGATGAGGAAGCCCATGTAGAAGAAAAGCAACAGTGGCTTGAACAAGTTGTGGGTGAAGTTGTGCCAAAACTCGTACAGCATGAGGGTGCGTCTTTCGAGAGGGGGACCGCCAGGGCCGGGGCAAGCCGTGACGGTCACACCATAAGGCCACACGCGTTAGTTAGCGCCTCGAAGTAGGGCCCCTGCGACGATTGGCAGCAGAGTGGCAGGGAGCCACAAAATCCGGCCTTGCTCCCGGAATGTCTCCACGCGGGGCGAGGGGCGCCGATACGGCCACGATGGCGAATATGCCCAGCTCAGAGCGCTGAAAAATTGTCTCCCGGGGGCGGCAAGTGCCGATACGTGCGGTCGTGACCCGGTTTTCCGGTGAGGTCCACGCAATATTAAGTTAACAATCAATCTGGGCGACGCTTCAATCGCACGGCTGATTCTTATGAACATCCGGAGAAAGGGTGCGGTTCGGCCCGGGTGCGTCCAGTCGCCGCCCATACACGGCGCATCCACCCTCCGTTAACCGTGCGGCTACCAGACGTGGCCGTCCCGCCAGCCGCACGTCAGTTCGGGGTGAGGTCCAGGTCGGTGCCCACCGGCATAACGAACACGGTCCCGTCCGCCTCGGGGGTGCGCACCGGACCGGTCGGGGCTAAGACGGCCGTGGGACCACGCCACAGCAACCATCCCCGCGCGGTGTAGAGCCGGCGGCTGATACGGGGTGAACTGAGCGCGCCGAGCTCGAACGCGCCGCGGATCACCTGTTCGCATGCCTCAAGTACCGCGGTGCCCAGACCCCGCTCCCGGTGATCGGCCCGGACGGTGACGGCCTCTACATAGCCGCACCGCAGAGATCTGCCGCGATAGAGCAGTTGGCGCCGGATCACAGAGCCGTGGGCGATCAGGACGCCGTGGTGCCAGATCAACGCGTGCATGCCGCCGAGCGCGTGCTGCCAATCGGCGTCAGAAAGTTCGCCCCCGGAGGCTTCGGTGACCAGCCGATGGGCGCCGCGACGGGTCTCATCGTCCAGATCGCTGGTGTGGATCAGGCGGGCGGTAGGAACTTGGCCGAGCACCCGACGGGCCTACCAGGCCGAGCGTGCGGCGGGGTGCTGGCGGGGCCGAGACCAGTGCATCCGTACGGTCTGTCCGGGCCGGACCTGGGCCAACGTGTCGATGTCGTCGTCGACCACCACCCCGACCACCGGGTAGGCGCCGGTCACCGGATGGTCGGGTCCCAGGATTATCGGGAAGCCGTTCGGCAAGATCTGGATGGCGCCCCGGTCGGTACCCTCGGCGGGCAATTGCCTTTCCGGCCAACGGTATTCCAGTGGCATCCCCACCAAGCGCATGCCGACGCGGTCGCTGCGGTTACTCACCAGCCAATTGGTGCGCACCATAATGTCGGGGTCGACAAACCAGTCGTCGCGTGGGCCGGGTGTCACCAGCAACTCGACCACGTCGTCGGGGATGGTCGCCACCGGCGCCTGGTCGATCTCGGGGAAGTGGCCGGTCCGTTCGCCGATCTGCAGCACGTCGCCGTCACGCAACGGGGCGGGGCCGATCTCGCCCATCACGTCGTAACTGCGGGAACCCAGCACCGGGGTGACATCGATGCCGCCTCGCACCGCCAGATAGCTGCGCAGTCCCGACCGCGGCCTGCCCAAGGAGACCACCTGGCCGTCGCGGACGTGCTGGATGCTGTTGGTGCCGAAGCTGACTCCGTTGACATCGGGGTCGGTGTCGGCGCCGGTGACCGCGATGTCGACGTCTCCGCCGTGGACTCGCACGGACAATCCGCCGAATGCCACCTCGATGGTGGCTCGATCGTCGGGATTGGCCAGCAGCCGGTTGGCCAACTTGTGCGAGCGGCGGTCGGCAGCGCCGGACGGGCTGACTCCGAGGTGGCCCATCCCGGCCCGGCCCAGATCTTCGACCAAAGCCAGCGGGCCGGTGTGCAGCACTTCCAGGGTGGTTGTCATGGCGGTCACGCAGCCCGGAATCGCACCGACAGGCCCGGGGTCAACAGCGCCGGGGCGGGCCGCTCCAGATCCCACAACACGGCGTCGGTGTGGCCGATCACCTGCCAACCGCCGGGCCACGGACGCGGATAGATGCCGCTGAACTGGCCGGCTAGCGCAACCGAGCCGGCCGGAACCGGACGCAACTCGGCGCGCCGGGGCACCTGCAGCCGGGGGTCGCCGCCGAGCAGGTAGGCGAAACCCGGAGTGGATCCGCCGAACCCCACCAACCAGGGCGTCGCGGTATGGGCATTGATGACCTGGGCGACGCTCAGGCCGGTGTGTTCGGCCACCTCGGCCAGGTCCGGCCCGTCGTAGATGACGTCGACAATCACGTCTGCGGTGCCCTCGGGGGCGCGCATCCGGACAGCGTCCCGGTCGACGTCCAGGGTCGTCAGGCGCCGCCGGACACCGGCCCGGTACCTGGGCGCGGCCAGTTTCACCAACACCGTGTGGGACGCCGGGACTACGTCGACAACGCCGGGCAGCGCGGCGGAACGTATTGCCGCGGTCCATGCCAGCACGTCGGTGGTGGAGTCGAACTGCAGCAGCAGGGCGCTGTCGCCGTAGTCGAGGACCACGTCGGTCTTGGTGAAATCGTTGAAATCCAATGCCACGCTCATGCCACGACCGTAGCCCCGAATGACGCCCAATAGTGACGTAGAACACAATTCTGCGGGGTATGCCAGAGGGGTCTTACGGAACGCGCAGAGTCGGCCCTAGCCAGTGATCTTGGCGATGAGCGCGGGCAGCTGTGCTGCCACTAGCGGATAGCTCAGCGGCGAGGCGAAGGCGATCGCGCCGGCCTGATCCTTGGTTGTGAAGACGCTGCGAGACTCGAACCCGGCGACGTCGCGATCGGCCAACAGCGCCGTCCGCTCGTCGTCGCTCTCGGTGGTCCAGATCAGCACATCCGCGGCGCCGAGCGTGGCGTCGATCCGCTCGTGCTCGATCACCGGGGATGCCTCTGCGACGGTCAACCCCATCTGAGTCAGAAAGGCGGTTCGCCAGCCAGTGGCGGCGCTGACATCGCCCTGGTCCAGTCGGCCGGCCAGCAGCAGCACCTTCTTGCCCTTGAAGCCGGGGCGCGCAGCGGCGACGTCGGTGAACGCGCTGTCGACCCCGTCGATCAATGACTGCATCTGCTGACCGCGATGCACGGCTTTGCCGATGGCGGCGGCCTGAACCTTCCAGGGCTCGAAGAAGGCGTCACCACCGGACTGCGGCACGGTCGGCGCGATCGCCGACAGCTTCTGATAGGTGTCGGCATCCACCCCGGCGTTTGTCGCGATGATCAGATCCGGCTTGAGGTCGGCGATCTGGGCGACCGCGATCCCGTTGTCCAAGTCCAGCACCACCGGCTTGGCGTCCCCGAGCTGTCGCTGCGCCCAGGGCCACACCGCGAACGGCTGATCGCCGAACCAATTGGTTACCGCGATCGGGACGACACCGAGCGCCAGCAGGTCGTCCTGACCGGTGTAGCCGGCGCACACCACCCGGCTGGGCGGCTCCGGGACGGTGGTCTCACCAAAGATATGGGCGATGGCGACCGGCCCGGGTGCGCCGTCGTCCCTGTGGTCTTCCGACGAGCAGGCGGCCAGAAGTGCGGTGGCACCGGCCGCGCCGCAGAGGCCGAAGAAACCGCGCCGGCTCCACTGGTCTCGCATCGCGTGAGATTAACCCGCGATCAGGCGGGCTCGCCATACCCGCCGCCGCCGGGGGTCTCGATCACCAGCACGTCGCCGGGACCTAAGTCGGTGGAATCGCAGCCGGCCAGCTCGGTCACCGAGCCGTCCGCGCGTTCCACCCGGTTGCGTCCCAAGCCGCCGGATTGGCCGCCGGCCATACCGTAGGGCGCGACTCGCCGGTGCCCGGTCAGCACACTGACGGTCATCGGCTCGCGGAACTCGATCCTGCGCACGCCGCCGTCGCCGCCGTGCCAGCGACCGGCTCCTCCGCTGCCGTGCCGGATCGCGTACTCGCGCAACAACACCGGGTAACGCATCTCCAGCACTTCGGGGTCGGTGAGCCGTGAGTTGGTCATGTGGGTCTGCACCACCGAGGCGCCGTCGAAACCTTCGCCGGCCCCGGACCCGCAGCCCAGCGTCTCGTAGTACTGGTGGTCGGCGTTGCCGAACGTGACATTGTTCATCGTCCCGGAACCCTCGGCCTGCACCCGAAGTGCGGCCAGCAGAGCCCCGGTGATGGCCTGGGAGGTCTCGACGTTTCCGGCGACCACCGCGGCCGGGTAGGCCGGCGACAACAGGGTGCCGTCCGGGATCGTGATCTGTAGCGGGCGCAGGCACCCGTCGTTGATCGGGATGTCGTCGGCTACCAGCGTGCGGAACACGTAGAGCACGGCGGCGGTGGCAACCGATGATGGCGCGTTGAAGTTCGTGGCCAACTGCGGCGAGGTCCCGGCGAAGTCGATGGTGGCACCGCGTGCCGCGCGGTCCACGGAAACCCGCACCGCGATCGTCGCGCCGGAGTCCATCTCATAGCGGTACTCGCCGTCGTCGAGGGAATCGATGACCCGGCGCACCGCCTCCTCGGCGTTGTCCTGGACGTGGCGCATATAGGCCTGCACGACGTCCAGACCGAAATGGGAGATCATCGACCGGATCTCGTCGATACCCTTCTGGTTGGCGGCGACTTGTGCACGCAGATCCGCGAGGTTGGTGTCGGGACTGCGCGAGGCGTACGTCGCCGCGGTGAGAAGGTCCCGGGTCGGTGTCTCACGAAAGTGGCCGTCGTCGACCAACAGCCAGTTGTCGAACAGCACGCCTTCCTCGACCACGGACCGGCTGTCCGCGGGCATGGAACCGGGTGTGGTGCCCCCGATCTCGGCATGGTGACCGCGCGAGGCCACAAAGAACAACACCGGGTCGTCCGGCCCCGCGGCTTGGGCGTACACCGGAGTGACGACGGTGATGTCGGGCAGGTGGGTGCCGCCGTGATACGGGTCGTTGACCGCATAGACCTGGCCGGGCCGCATCGTCGACGCCCGGCGGGCGATGACCTCCTTGACCGTGGCGCCCATCGATCCCAGATGCACCGGGATATGCGGTGCATTGGCCACCAGACAGCCATCGGCGTCGAACAATGCGCAGGAGAAGTCCAGCCGCTCACGGATATTGACCGATTGGGCGGTTGCCTCCAGCCGGGTTCCCATCTGCTCGGCGATGGCCATGAACAGGTTGTTGAAGATCTCCAGCAACACCGGATCGGCCGCGGTTCCGGCGGCGGCAACCGGTGCGGGCGCGGCCAGCCGTTGCAGCACCAGTTGGCCGTCGGCGGTGAGCTGTGCTTGCCAACCGTCGTCGACGACAGTGGTGGCGTTGTCCTCGGCGATGACGGCCGGCCCGACCACCACGTCGGTGATGGCGTCTCGCTGGTGTAGCGGCGCGTCAGTCCAGGCACCGCCGGCGTAGAGGCGCACGACTTCAACGGGTTGACGGGATGCCTCGGCATCGTTTCGCCCGAACAGTTCGGGTTGCTCGGTGAGCCCGGTCGCCTCGACCGAAACCGCCTCGGCGATCAGCGCACGCTCCATCAGGAACGAGTACATGCCGCGGTGGATCTCTTCGAACGCCGCTGTCATCGAAGCGATGTCGCCGAGCTCGACCGGGATCGAGGTGTCGGTGCCCTGGTAGCGAAGGTGCACCCGGCGTATCACGTGGGTCTGGTCGGCCGGAATGTGCTGGGCGGCGAGCTCGCCGCGTGCCTGCCCCTCCAGGTCGTCGGCGACCTGCTCCAATCCCGCGAGGGCGGTGGAATCCAGCTCGGTCTCGACAGCGCGCTCGCGGATCACGGTGGTGTCGGCCAAGCCGATTCCGAGTGCGGAGAGCACGCCCGCCATCGGCGGCACCAACACCGTACGGATGCCGAGCTCGTCGGCCACCGCGCACGCGTGCTGTCCGCCGGCACCCCCGAAAGTGGTCAAAGCGTATCGGGTGATGTCGTGTCCCCGGGCCACCGAGATCTTCTTGACCGCGTTGGCCATGTTGGCCACCGCGATGCGGAGAAACCCTTCGGCGACCTGCTCGGGGCTGCGGTCATCGCCTGTGGCGGAGAGGATTTCGTTGGCCAGCTCGGCGAAAGAGTGCCTCACCACCGCTGCGTCCAGCGGCTCGTCGCCGGCCGGTCCGAACACCGCCGGGAAATGGGCGGGCTGGATACGGCCCAGCATGACGTTGGCGTCGGTGACGGTCAACGGCCCCCCGCGCCGGTAGCAAGCAGGTCCCGGGTCGGCGCCCGCCGACTCCGGCCCCACCCGATAGCGGCTGCCGTCGAAGTGCAGGATCGAGCCGCCGCCCGCAGCGACGGTGTGGATGTGCAGCATCGGCGCCCGCAGTCGCACACCGGCAACCTCGGTGGTGAACACCCGCTCGTATCCGCCGGAAGCACTGTAATGCGATACGTCGGTGGAGGTTCCGCCCATGTCGAAACCGATCACCGAGTCGAAGCCGGCCAACGCCGACATCCGAACCATGCCGACGATTCCGCCGGCCGGACCGGACAGGATCGCGTCCTTGCCGCGGAAATGATCTGCCGCCGCCAGGCCCCCGTTGGACTGCATGAACATCAGTCGCACGCCGGTGAGTTGGTCGGCCACTTGGGCCACATAGCGGCGCAGTACCGGTGACAGGTAGGAGTCGACGACGGCGGTATCGCCACGGGGGATCAGCTTCGGCAGTGGACTCACCTCAGATGACAGCGAGATCTGGGTAAAGCCGATCTCGCGGGCCAGCTCGCCGATCACCCTTTCATGCAAAGGATTTCGATAACTGTGCAGGCATACCACCGCGCACGCGCGGATACCGTCGGCATGCGCGTCCCGCAGCTGTGCGGCCACGGCCTCCACGTCCGGTTCCTGTAGCACGGTCCCGTCGGCGGCCACGCGCTCATCGACTTCGACGGTGCGTTCGTAGAGTTGCTCGGGCAGCACGATCTGCCGGTCGAAGATGTGTGGCCGATTCTGATAGGCGATGCGCAGGGCATCGCCGAAACCACGCGTGATGACCAACAGGGTTCGCTCCCCGGCGCGCTCCAGCAGCGCGTTGGTGGCTACCGTCGTGCCCATCCGAACCGCGCCGATCAACCCGGCCGGGATCGGCGCGTCGCCCTCGATCTGTAGCAGGGCGCGGATACCGGCCACCGCCGCGTCGCGGTACTGCTCAGGATCCTCCGAGAGGAGCTTGTGGGTGAGCAGGCGCCCGTCGGGGCGGCGGGCCACGATGTCGGTGAACGTGCCGCCCCGGTCGATCCAGAACTGCCAGGTAGCCACCACGAGTCACATTCTGCCGTCGGCTGCCGATGGCGGGAAACCCAGTCCGGGGCTGCGCGCCTTGGTGAGCAGGGCGACGGCGAAGTCGGCGTAGCTGCGGGCGGTCTCCTCGGGACTGGCGGGCCCGTCGGCGTTGAACCACTGCGGCAGCGAGGTGCACATGGTGGTGATGGCGCGGCCTGCGACGCGACGGTCGAGGATATCGGCGACGTCGACTTCAGACTCGCGTGCGGCACGGTCGATGGCGGCGTCGAGGCTGTGCTGCAGTTGATTTCGTGAGTCGGCGATACGTTGCCGATTCGCCGCCGTCAGACTGCGCATCTCGCTGGCTCCGATGAAGGCCAGCTTCTGGCGGTGCGTGTGGAACAGGGCCAGGGCTTCTACGATCAGCCGCACCTCCTGCAGGCCGGTTGCGGCGTCGGCGCGGGCGGCGCCGACGCGCCAGTGCAGCTCGGTCATGGTCAGATCGAGTAGCGCCACCAGCAGCGCCTGCTTGTCGGGGTAGTGGTGGTAAATCCCCGGCACGCTCATGCCCGCGCGCGCAGACACGTCCCGCATGGAACTGCCGTGGTAGCCGGTCTCGACGAACGCATCGATAGCAGCGGCCAAGACGCTGTCCAGGGCCAGGGGCGGAAACCTCCGCCAGTCGTGTTGCCCGGAATCGGCCACCTCGTCGGGTATGTGCGCTGGGCGGGCGGGTCCCGCGGAGACGGTGCCCGCCAGGATCTGGTCCGGTGTGACGCCCAGTGCTCCCGCGCACTCCTGGAGGCGTGATACCGAGATCCCGGTCTTGCCGTTCTCCATGGCGCTGATCGTGGCGGGGCTGACCCGCAGGCACTGCGCAAGGTCGCGGACGGTGAGTCCTCTGGCCCGACGGGCAGCGCGGATCGCCGTGCCGCACTCCGGCGATCCCGCCACGGCCACCTCCGGATTGTTCAGGATTTCTGAACTATACCGGAGGGCATGGTGATCGCCTGATAGCCGATTTTTGACGGAAAACAGGCTCCTGTGTCACAGTCCGTAGTGTTCGGGCCGAGTGATCGGTCGGTCATTGCGAGAGTGGTGATGGGGTGTCATGGCGATCGAGTTGAACTACTCGCCGGAAGTGTCGGCGGTTGTCGAAAAGACGCGGGCGTTCATCGAGGACGTGGTGTTGCCGGTGGAGGACCGCTTCGGCGGGGACGTCGCCGCCGCAGGCGGGGATGCCGCGGTTAAGGAGCTGCAGGCCGCTGCTCGCGATGCGGGCGTGTTCGCGCCGCACGCGCCCGTCGAATACGGCGGGATGGGCCTGAACATGTCCGACCGGGCGCCGGTGTTCGAAGCCGCCGGCTATTCGCTGTTCGGTCCGGCCGCGGTGAACATCGCCGCCCCCGATGAGGGCAATGTGCATCTGCTGGCGGAGGTGGCCAGTCCTGAGCAGAAGGCGCGTTACCTCGCACCCCTGGCCGCCGGCGACGTGCGATCTGCGTTCGCGATGACCGAGCCGGGACCGGGTGCGGGCTCGGATCCGTCTGCGCTGACGACCAAGGCCGAACGCCGGTCGGGAGATTGGTACATCACCGGCCGCAAGTGGTACATCACCGGCGCCGACGGCGCGGGGTTCTTCATCGTCATGGCCCGCACCTCCGGGGAACCCGGCCAGCGCGGCGGCGCCACCATGTTCCTGGTCCCCGCCGACACCGCGGGGCTGACCGTCGGCCGACACATCCCGACCCTGGACCGGTCCATGGTGGGCGGCCACTGTGAAGTGTTCTTCGACGACGTTCGGGTTCCCGAGGAAGCGGTGCTCGGCGAGGTGGACCGCGGCTTCGAGTACGCCCAGGTACGACTCGGGCCTGCGCGCATGACGCACGTCATGCGGTGGCTCGGCGCCGCGCGTCGGGGCCACGACACCGCGCTGTCGCATGTCGTGGAGCGCCAGGCATTCGGCTCACCGCTCGGCGATCTCGGCATGATCCAGAACATGGTGGCCGACAACGAAATCGACATCGCGGCTACCCGAGCGCTGCTGGTGCGTGCATGCTGGGAACTGGACCAGGGCGGCAGCGCCGGCGATGCGACGTCGATCGCCAAGACGTTCGCCGCCGAGGCGATCTTCCGGATCGTCGACCGCAGCGTGCAGATGTGCGGTGCGCTCGGCGTCACCGAGGACCTGCCCCCCGCGCGGCTTTCCCGTGAGGTGCGTCCGTTCCGGGTTTACGACGGTCCTTCCGAGGTGCACCGCTGGGCCATCGCCAAGCGGCGGGTCGGGGCGGCCCGGCGCGCGCGCAAGGACGCCGGGCAGTGACGGTCGAAGCCCTGGATCCGGTTGCCTTGCGGCGATACCTCATCGCCAACGACGTCCCGGTTCAGGGAGAGCTCACCGTCGAACTGATCGCCGGTGGCCGGTCCAACCTCACGTTCAAGGTCAGCGACGAATCGTCGGCCTGGGTTGTGCGTCGGCCTCCGCTCGGCGGCCTGACTCCGTCGGCGCACGATGTGGGTCGCGAATTCGCGGTCACCGACCGGCTTTACGGCACCGGTGTTCCGATCGCGCGGCCCGTGGCGCTCGACGCCGACGGCACGGTGTGCGGTGCTCCGCTGACCGTCACGGAGTTCGTGACCGGCCGGGTCTACCGCCACAAGGATGATCTGGACACCCTGTCCGATGCGGAACTGGCTGCCAACGCCTCGGCGCTGGTGCGGGTTCTGGCGGATCTGCACGCGGTCGACTACCGCGCCGTTGGGCTCGAATCCTTCGGCAGGCCAGACGGTTTCCTGGAACGCCAGGTGCGGCTGTGGGCCCGCCAGTGGGAACTGGTCAAGACGCCCGAGAACGATGAGGCGCTGTCCGGTGATATCACGAAACTGGCCGCGGCACTGGCCGGCGCCATTCCGCAGACATCGCAACCCTCGGTGGTGCACGGCGACTTCCGTATCGACAACACCATCTGCGATCCAGAGCAGGCGGACGTCATCCGGGCCGTGGTGGACTGGGAGCTTTCCACCCTCGGCGACCCGCTCACCGATATCGCCCTGATGTGCGTCTACCGGTCACCGGCATTCGACCTGGTGTTCGGCCACCCCGCGGCGTGGACCAGTGCACGCCTGCCGTCCGCCGACGCCCTCGCCGAGGAATACGCACGGCTGTCCGGTCGGGACCTGAGCGACTGGCGCTTCTATCTGGCGCTGGCGAACTTCAAAATCGCAGTGATCGCCGAAGGAATCACCCACCGGGCCCAGCATGGTGCGAAGGACGTGCAGAACGCCGGTGACGCGGCACACGCTGCGCCGGAGTTCATCGCCGCGGCGCTGAATGCGTTGCAGTAACCGCAGAAAAGTCGAGAAAGGTTGAGTCGGGTGAGCGTACTGGACAAGTTCCGTATGGACGGCAAGGTCGCCGTGGTGACCGGGGCGTCCTCGGGCCTCGGCGTGTATTTCGCCCGGGCCTTCGCCGAGGCCGGCGCGGACGTAGTGCTGGCTGCGCGGCGGGTGGAGAAGCTCGCGGAGGCAGCAGAACTGGTGACCGCTGCCGGACGCGCAGCTCTGCCGGTGGCGACCGATGTCGCCGACCCGGCGGCGGCGACCAGAATGGTCGAGGCCGCCATCGAGCGGTTCGGCCGGGTGGACGTGCTGATCAACAACGCCGGTATCGGAACGGCGCACCCGGCCACCCGGGAGACCCCCGAGCAGTTCCGTGAGGTCATCGACATCAACCTCAACGGGGCCTACTGGGCGGCGCAGGCCTGTGGGCGGGTGATGAAACCGGGTTCGTCGATCGTCAACATCTCCAGCATCCTGGGTCTGACCACGGCGGGCCTCCCGCAGGCGGCGTATGCGGCCAGCAAGGCGGGGCTGATCGGTCTGACTCGGGACCTGGCGCAGCAGTGGGGTAGCCGGAAGGGAATCCGGGTCAATGCGATCGCGCCGGGCTTCTTCGCATCGGAGATGACCGAGCAGTACCGTCCGGGCTACCTGGACAGCGTTGCTCACCGAATCGTGCTGGGCCGGATGGGCGATCCGGAAGATCTCGCGGCCTCGGTTCTGTGGCTGGCCTCGGATGCCGGTGGTTACGTCACCGGACAGACCATCGCAGTCGACGGCGGTTTCACGATCAACTGAAGCCGCCCCGCGGATCCGCGGTAGCCTCGGCTGGTGTCTCCCCCGGTCTTGAAACTTCCCGGATCCGGCCTGAATGCCTGACGACATCGCCGGGATGCTGCTCGACCGCCTCGGCGACCGGCATCTGGGGCTGCGCACCCGGCAACAGGACTGGACGTGGGACGACGTGGTGCGCGAGTCCGCCGCGCGTGCCGCGCTGGCATCGGCGTTGCGCCGGGACGGACCGTTTCACATCGGCATCCTGTTGGACAACGTGCCGGATTTCGTGTTCTGGCTCGGCGCAGGCGCGCTGTCCGGCGGGGTCATCGTCGGAATCAACCCCACCCGCGGGGATACCGAGATGGCCGCGGAGATCCGGCACGCGGACTGTCAGCTGATCGTCACCGACACCGCCGGGGTGGGCCGACTGCGCGGCCTGGACCACGGCCTGGAGCCCGGGCGCTTCTTGGTGATCGACGAGCCCGGCTACGCCGCGCTCATTGCCGAGCACCGGGTGGAGCCGGCCGCCGCCGCGGGCGTGGGGCCGGAGTCGTTGTTGCTGCTGCTGTTCACCTCGGGCACCACCGGTGCCTCCAAGGCGGTCAAGTGCAGCCAGGGCCGGCTGGTCCGCATCGCCGAGGCGGCCACCGCCAAATTCGGTCATGTGCGCGCCGACGTCGACTACTGCTGCATGCCGCTGTTCCACGGCAACGCGATCATGGCGCTCTGGGCGCCTGCGCTGGCCAACGGAGCCACGATCTGTCTGACACCTAAGTTCTCGGCATCGCAGTTCCTGCCCGACGTGCGCTACTTCGACGCGACGTTCTTCACCTATGTGGGCAAGGCGCTGGGCTACCTGCTGGCCACCACCGAACAGCCCGACGACGCCGATAACTCCCTGATTCGCGGCTTCGGAACCGAGGCCTCGCCGCAGGATCAGGCCCAGTTCCTCCGCCGGTTCGGCGCTGTCCTGCATGAGGGCTACGGATCCAGTGAGGGCGGCAACGCGGCGATACCCGACCCGGCGGCACCGCCAGGCGCGCTGGGCCGTCCGGCGCACGCGGGCATCGTCATCGTGGACCCGCAGACCCGTGCCGAATGTGCCACGGCGATCCTCGACGAACACGGCAGGGTGTCCAACGCCGACGAGGCGGTCGGCGAGATCGTCGACAAGACCGGGGCCCGCGACTTCGAGGGTTACTACAAGAACGACGCCGCCGATTCGGAAAAGGTCCGCGACGGCTGGTACTGGACCGGCGATCTCGGCTATCGCGACGAGGCCGGCTTTCTGTACTTCGCCGGCCGCCGCGGCGACTGGATCCGGGTCGACGGCGAGAACACCTCCGCGCTGGCCATCGAACAGGTGCTGCGCCGGCATCCGCTGGTCATCAGTGCCGGCGTCTACGCGGTGCCCGACCCGCGCTCCGGCGACCAGGTGATGGGTGCCATCGAGGTCGCCGACCCCGACGGCTTCGACGCGGCAGCCTTCGCCGGGTATCTGGCCGCCCAACCCGACTTGGGCCGCAAGGGCTTCCCGCGGTTTCTGCGGATCTCGGCCGGCCTGCCGGTCACCGGCTCGAACAAGGTGCTCAAACGCGAGCTGCAGGCGAAGCGCTGGCACACCGACGAACCGGTATACCGCTGGGCGGGGCGGGGCGTCCCCGAGTACATCCGCATGACCGACGACGACAAGCGTTCGCTGGACGCCGAATTCATCTCCTACGGTCGGCAGAGCTACCTGCGGGGCGACGGGTAGCGACCATGAGCGACTGCGCGCAGTGATCGCCGATCAGCCTTCGGCTCCCTTGCGGTCCCAGGGACTGTAGTCGGCGATCAACTCCTGCTGGGGCGGGCGCTGCGCCTGCGCGACGTGCTGCAGGTTGATCCGGACCCGGTACCAGATCGAACTCGGGCCGCGCATGCCGTCGAGCAGAACGTCCTCGGGCGCCAACTGTTTCGCCGCTGCGGCGTGCCGTTCGCGCCAGACGTCCAAGGCTGCCATCGCCTCGTCACGAGTCCTGGTGCGGGCGATCTCGATCAGGGGCAACGGTGACGTACGCCGGCCGCCGACATTTCTTCGCGAGCCGCGCGGTGCCTTCTCCGCCGGGCCCTGCTCTGCGGCCAGCTCCAACAGGGACTCCAGCCCACCGACGGCGTCGTTCATGCCCGCCCAGGGGTCGCCGATCTGCGCTAAGCGGTCCGGCACGGTATCCACGGTGAACGACGCCGGGTCGGCGTCGGCGACCTCGTCCCAATACAGCGGCGTCGACACCCGAGCATCAGCCGTGGCCCGCACCGAGTACGCCGAGGCGACCGTGCGGTCCTTGGCATTCTGGTTGAAGTCCACGAAGACGCCGTGCCGTTCCTCCTTCCACCACCGGCTGGTGGCCAACTGCGGTGCGCGCCGCTCGATCTCGCGGGCCACCGCCTGTGCCGCCAGCCGGGCCTGCGAGAACTCCCACTGCGGGGCGATCCGCGCGTAGATGTGCATGCCGCGCGAGCCGGACGTCTTCGGCCACGCCGTCAACCCGTGATCGGCCAGTACTTCACGGGCCAGCAGGGTGACCTCGACGATCTCCGGCCAGCCGACACCCGGCATTGGATCGAGGTCGACGCGCAGCTCGTCGGGGTGGTCGAGGTCGTCGGCGAGCACCGGGTGCGGGTTGAGATCCACGCAGCCCAGGTTGATCACCCAAGCCAGCCCCGCCGCATCGTCGACGACGACCTCCTGCGCCGACCGGCCCGACGCATAGCGCAGCTCTGCGACCGACACCCAGTCCGGGCGGTTGGCGGGTGCCCGCTTCTGGAAGATGGCCTCGGCGTCGATGCCGTCGACGAAACGTTTGAGGATCATCGGCCGCCCGGCCACCCCGCGCAGCGCGCCGTCGGACACCGACACGTAGTAGCGAATCAGATCGATCTTGGTGCGTGCAGCGGCGCAAGGTCCACCGGGGAACACCACTTTGTCCGGGTGGGTGACCACCACCCGGCGTCCCGCGACCTCCAGCGACATCCCGCCGGCCATGACGTCATGTTAATAAGAGGCGACCATCCGCCGCCCGACGGCGATCTGCGTCACATAAGGTTGTCCCATGGCTAAGCTCACTGACCTGCCCAGTCAGGCTCTAAACAAGCTCGGTCGCTATCTCGAACGCGGTGGCGCCGAGTTGCATTACCTGCGCAAGATCCTGCAGTCCGGCGCGTTGAAGCTGGAGTCCCCGCGGGTCATCGCCAGTGCACTCGCTGATGGAGCGCGCTGGGGCGAGCTGGGAATGATTCCCGCGCTCAATGCCCGTCGTAGCCCGAACGGCGTCGCCGTGATCGATGACGACGGCAGCATCACGTTCAAAGAGCTGGATGACGCTGTCAACGCGGTGGCCAACGGCCTGCTCGCGATGGGGGTGCGTGGCGGTGACGGGGTGGCGATCCTGGCACGCAACCATCGCTGGTTCCTGATCGCCAACTACGGCGCTGCCCGGGTCGGCGCCCGGCTGATCCTGTTGAACAGTGAATTCTCCGGCCCGCAGATCAAGGACGTCTCCGAACGCGAAGGCGCCAAACTGATCATTTACGACGACGAGTACACCGCCGCCGTGGCGCAGGCCGAGCCGCCGCTGGGCAAGCTGCGGGCGCTGGGCGTCAACCCGGACACCGACGAACCGTCCGGCAGTACCGACGAGACGCTGGCCCAGCTGATCGCGCGGAGCAGCAAGGCGCGGGCGCCCAAGATCACCAAGCACGCCTCGATCATCATCCTGACGTCCGGTACCACCGGTACCCCCAAGGGTGCCAACCGCAGCACCCCGCCCACCATGGCGCCGATCGGCGGCATCCTGTCGCACGTGCCGTTCCGTGCCGGTGAGGTGACGTCCCTGCCGTCGCCGATGTTCCATGCGCTGGGCTATCTGCACGGCACGCTGGCGATGTTCTTCGGCTCGACGCTGGTGCTGCGGCGCCGCTTCAAGCCGGCCACCGTGCTGGAAGACCTGGAGAAGCACAAGGTGACCGGCATGGTCGTCGTCCCGGTCATGTTGTCCCGAATCCTCGACCAGCTGGAGAAGACCAGTCCCAAGCCGGACCTGTCGAACCTGCGGATCGTATTCGTCTCCGGGTCGCAGCTCGGCGCCGAATTGGCGACCCGGGCGATGAAGGACCTGGGCCCGGTCATCTACAACATGTACGGCTCCACCGAGGTCGCGTTTGCCACCATCGCCGGCCCCGCCGACCTGCAGTACAACGCCGCGACGGTGGGCCCGGTGGTCAAGGGTGTCAAGGTCAAGATCCTCGACGACAACGGCAATGAACTACCGCGGGGCGAGGTCGGCCGGATCTTCGTCGGCAACTTCTTCCCTTTCGAGGGCTACACCGGTGGCGGTGGCAAGCAGATCATCGATGGCCTGCTGTCCTCCGGCGACGTCGGCTACTTCGACGAGCGCGGGTTGCTCTACGTCAGTGGCCGCGACGACGAGATGATCGTCTCCGGCGGCGAGAACGTCTTTCCTGCCGAAGTCGAGGACCTGATCAGCGGACATCCCGACGTGATCGAGGCGACCGCATTGGGTGTCGAGGACAAGGAGTGGGGCGCACGGCTGCGGGCTTTCGTGGTCAAGAAGGAAGGCTCCAGCGTCGACGAGGACACCATCAAGGTTTACGTCAAGGAGCACTTGGCTCGTTACAAGGTGCCCCGCGAGGTGGTCTTCCTCGAGGAGTTGCCGCGTAATCCCACCGGCAAGATCCTCAAGCGCGAACTGCGCGACCTGTAGGCGCGGTTCCAGCTCAGGGAACGGTTTCGATCGCCCGTTTCCAGGTGGCACCGCTGATATCGGTGAGGACGAGCGTGTACGAGTGCGCGCCGTCCCACCGGGCCGGGCCGGTGTCGATGGTCAGCTGTGCTTTGGCGCCCAGCGGGACGACCAGGCTGTGCGGGCCGGATTTCACCTTGGCCACGTAGCGGTTGGCGATCGCCGCCTCAGGTAGTCGGCTCAGCTGCGCGCCGTCCAGCTGTACTACGGTTTCGCCGGTGGCGTCATCGAGGACGCTGACGCCGATCAGGAATGAGCCGTAGACGTCCGCGCCTTCGGTTCGGTAGAGCTGGAATTGCAGGCTGTTGCCGACGACCCGGGCTTCGGACACCTCGATCTTCGGCGCGACCGACTTGTTGTGTAGCGGCCCATACACCCCGCCGTGGAACTGCTGGTTGGTGAACAATGCCAACGCCAAAATGGCAAACGAGCCGATGAGTATTGCTGGCGTCTTGATGGTGACCGCGCCGGACGTCAGCCAGTGGAGCCGTGTTTGCTGTGCGAGCCGCGGATACTTCGCGGAAAGGGCACGATCCATCGCGTAGTGTCCGCCGCCGCTCAAAAACAGCATGAAGCCGCTGGCCACGCCCAGGATGCCGATCTGCCACTCGTCGAGGCAGGTGGTGCCCAGCCAGCCGGCGCTGAGCAAGATGCCGAACGCCAACCCCAGCATGGCCAAGCTCATGACCCTGGTGAACAAGCCGACGATCACGCAGACCCCGACGATGCCTTCCACGATGGTGAACACCGTCATGGCTACGGCGAGCAGGCCGGGATGGGTCAGCAGATGCTCGATGATCGGGCCGATGCCAAGCGCGTTCGGGAGAAAGTGGTTGAACTTCTCGCCGACATAGCCAGGGACGTCCGGATTCAATTTGTCTTCGAGGCCGACTCGTCTCCAGAAGGCGGAGAAGTATGTCCAGCCGATGACTAGGCGGACGGGCAGCGCGAAAAGTGCGGCGGTATTGAAATGGCTTGCGGTGATCTTATTTTCGTCAGCAGCGTCAACGGTCACGTAAGCAGTCCTGAGGCATTCGTTCGTGGCGATTCGCCCGCCATGCTAGCAGCGCCGTCAGAACCTCAGCCGAAACCCGTTGCCCCGTCGAACTGATTGCCGAGTGTGCGTTTTCGTTGGCAAAAGAGCCTTTTCGCCACCGAAACCGCACACTCGGCGCCTCTGGCGACCCTTTACGGGTCGCGGGGGAGGCCAAGCAGACGCTCGGCGATGATGTTGAGCTGGATCTCCGAGGTGCCGCCGTAGATGGTGGTGGCCCGGCTCATCAACAGGTACTCGGCCCACTTGCCGGGCAGCTGCTCACGATCGCCGATCGCGGCATCACCGCCGAACGTGCCGACCGCGAACTCGGCGTAGCCCTGTCCGGTGCGCATCGACAGCAGCTTGGACACCGCAGCCGCCGGCATCGGGTCCTTGCCCGCCAGGGTCAGCAGCGTCGAGCGCAAGTTGAGCAGCTTGGCGGCGTGCCCTTCGGCGATCAGCCGGCCGGCGCGGCGCTGTTCGCCCCCATCGAACTGGCCATCGCGGATGAACTCCACGAAGCCGTCGAGGCTCGCCAGGAACGGCATCTCGGATCCGCCGATCGACACCCGCTCAGCCGTCAGCGTGTTACGGCTGACCTCCCAGCCACGGTTCACCTCGCCGAGCACCAGCTCGTCCGGGATGAACACGTCGTCGATGAACACGGTGTTGAACATCGCTCCGCCGGTGAGTTCACGCAGCGGGCTGACCGTCACGCCCTCGGCCTTCATATCCAGCAGGAAGTAGGTGATGCCGTCATGTTTCGGAGCGCTCGAGTCGGTCCTGGCCAGTAGCGCCCCCCACGAGGAGAACTGCGCGGCCGACGTCCAGATCTTCTGTCCGCTGACCCGCCAGCCGCCGTCGACCTTGGTTGCCTTGGTGGTCAGGCTGGCCAGGTCTGAACCGGCGCCGGGTTCGGAAAACAGTTGGCACCAGATCATCTCGCCGCGGAACGTCGGTGGCAGAAAGCGCTGCTTCTGCTCCTCGGTGCCGAACGCCACGATCGACGGGATCAGCCACGCAGCGATACCCATCGCCTGGCGGCGCACCCGGCCGGTGGTGAACTCCTGCTCGATGATGATCTGCTCGATCGGCTCGGCGGCCCGCCCCCACGGCTTCGGCAGGTAGGGCAACACCCAGCCGCCCTCGGCGATCGCGACCGTGCGCTCGTCGTGCGCCATGGCCTTCAGCGCTGCGACCTCCGCCCGGATCTCGCCGCGCAACTTCGCGGTATCGGAGTCCAAGTCGATGTCGATCTTGCGCATCCCACCGGCAGTGGCGGTGTCGACGACCTGTTGGGGGTAGGTGGACCGGGAACCGAAGGAGGCGGCCAGTATCAGCGCTCGCCGGTAGTACACACCCGCGTCGTGCTCCCAGGTGAAACCAATTCCGCCGTGCACCTGGATGCAGTCCTGGGTGCAGTGCTGCGCGGCGCTCGGCGCCAGGGTGGCCGCCACAGCGGTCGCGAACTCCACGGTCGAAACCGCAGCCTCCCAACCATTCTCATTCGCCTCATCGATAGCGCGGGCGGCATCCCACACCGCGGCGGTGGCGCGCTCGGTGTCGGCGATCATCTCCGCACACTTGTGCTTGATGGCCTGGAACTGGCCGATCGGCCGGCCGAACTGCTCGCGGATCTTGGCGTAGTCCGCAGCGGTGTCGGTGGCCCAGCGAGCCACCCCGACCGCCTCGGCAGACAGCAGCGTCGCGATCAGCGCGTGCGCGCGCGCCGACGAGAGGTTACGCAGGACCGCGGTGTCGCCGATCTCGACGCCGTCGGCACGGACGTGGGCGATGGGACGCAGCGGGTCCACGCTCGTCACCGGCTCGATCTCGAGCTGGTCGGCGGGCAGCGCCACCCACACCTCGGCGCCGTCGACCAGCACCGGCGCCACCAGCAACGACGCTTCAGCGGCGGCCGCGACGGCGCGGGCCTGGCCGCGGATCACCAGACCGGACCCCGCAGCGGTGCCGGTCAACCCCGGATTGAGGGTGTAGCTGGCGATCACCTCTCCGCCGGCCAGCCCGCTCAGCTCGGCTGCGGCCGGATTGTCTGCGGCGATCAGGGCGCTGGCGATCGCGGACGGCACAAACGGCCCGGGCACTGCCCCGTAGCCGAACTCGGCGAGCACCACCGCCAATTCCAGGATTCCGAAACCCTGGCCGCCGGCTTCCTCGGCCAGGTGTACGCCCGCCAGGCCCTGCTCGGCGGCGGCCCGCCAATACGGCGGCGGATTCTGGATCGGGGTGTCCATCGCGGCGTGCAGCATCTCGGACGGCACAGCCCGGGCCACGAAGGACCGCACGGAATCGGCGAGGTCTTGGTGCTCAGAAGTGATCGCTATCGGCATTGATTACGCCTTTCGGTGTGTACGTGAAGTGAATCTAACAACCAGTCGGTTGGTTGACTACTACGGTTGGTTGACGACGTGGGCCAGGGGCTGCCCGTCGCGCAGCCGGCGGCAGTTGTCGAGCGCCGCAGCCAGGTAACGCCGCATGGTGTCGGCGGTGTACCAGCTGACGTGCGGGGTCAGCACCACGTTCTCTAGCCCGAGCAGCGGATTGTCCGAGGTCACCGGCTCGACGGCGAACACATCGAGCCCGGCGCCGGCCAGCCGCCCGCCCCGCAGCGCTTCGGCCAATGCGGCTTCGTCGACGATCGGACCGCGCGCGGTGTTGATCAGCACGGCCTCGGGTTTCATCTGCGCCAGGGCAGTCCGGTCGATCAAGCCCTCGGTGGCGTCGGTCAGCGGAACGTGCAGCGAGACGATGTCCGATGCGGCCAGAAGTTCCGGCAGCGGCCGCCAACCGGGCGTGCCGTCATCGCGGGTGCTGGTGTGCAGCACCTGCGCGCCCATGGCGGCCACGATCCCGCCCACCCGCTGGGCGATACTGCCGAAACCGACCAAGCCGACGGTGCAACCGCCGATGTCGCGGCAGCGCTCGCCGAGATCGGGGTCGGTCGGCCAACCGCGGACCTCGCGGGTCGCACGATCCAGCGGCAGCAGTCGGCGCAGCACGGCGAGCATCAGCAGCACGGTGCCCTCGGCGACTGATGCGGCATTGGCGCCGGGCATGTTGGATACCGCGATGCCGCGTTGGGTCGCGACGTCGACGTCGATGGTGTTGATGCCGACACCGAACTTGTGCACCAGTCGCAGTCGAGGTCCGCTTCGCAAGTCGTCGCCCGAGAGCGGCCGCAGTACATGCCAGAGCACCTCGGCATCAGCCAGCTCGCGACGGAACGTGACGTCGTCGTCGGCGGCGCACCACCGGATGTCCAGCCAATCAGACTCGGGTGCAACGAATTCCTCGACCTTCGGCCCAGGAATGAAGTGCGCCAGCACGCGCAACACCATGCTTAGGAGTTCTCCTCGGTGTAGATGGCTCGATAGAACACGTTGGCCAGCGTACGAATACACGCTGCGTCATTGGGGCCGTCGTCGTCGCGGAAGGTGGCGAGCTGGACATAACAGAACTGGTTGAGCATCGACACGATCGCCACCGCGAGCAACGCCGGGTCGTCATCGGTGCAGTACCCCTCGGACTGGGCGCGCTTGACCGTTTCCGTGATGTAGCCGACGGGAACCGCGCAGATCTCCGCCCAATACCGGGCGAAGTCGTCGTTGACCATGGCCAGCTGGGAGACGCCGACCATCTCTGCCAGCCGATTGCGGTAGGTGTACCAATGCGCGGCCGTGGCCTGCTCGATCCGTTCGCGGTTGGACTGGCCGTGCCGCACCGTGCTGGAGGCGCGCTCGCCGGCCTCGTCGCGGAAGCGCAGCGCCCATTCGCGGACCATCGCCTCCTTGGAGTCGTAGTAGTTGTAGAACGACGCGGCCGATCGGCCGGCCTCGGCCGTGATGTCGGCGATGGTGGCTGCCAGAACTCCCTTGCGAGCGATCACCGCGCGCGCCGCGGCGTCGATCGCGGCTTGGGTGCGTCGACCCCGGTGTGTCGGCAACGGGTCGCGGCGGCCAGGCTGCTCGGGGCTGGTCGACACCGGAACACACTTCCTGTCTTGGTAGGGCTGGATCAAACCTGAATCTGATGTTAGATTCAGTTTCAGTTCTTGACCAGAGGAGTGTTCGCGCATGATCAAGCCGCACGGTGTCAACACCGAATTCGAAATCAGCGGGATCAACCACGTGGCGATGGTGTGCTCCGACATGGAACGCACCGTCGACTTCTACAGCAACATCTTGGGTATGCCCCTGATCAAGTCGCTTGACCTGCCCGCCGGTATCGGTCAGCACTTCTTCTTCGACGCCGGTAATGGGGACTGCGTGGCCTTCTTCTGGTTCCGCGACGCCCCCGACCGGGTGCCCGGGATCTCATCGCCGGCGGCCATCCCCGGAATCGGCGAGATCACCAGTGCGGTGAGCACGCTCAACCACCTGGCCTTCCATGTGCCGGCGGACAAGTTCGACGCCTACCGGCAGCGATTGAAAGAGAAGGGCGTGCGGGTCGGCCCGGTGCTCAACCACGACGATTCCGAGTGGCAGGCCAGCCCGACGCTGCACCCGGGCGTGTACGTCCGCTCGTTCTACTTCCAGGACCCCGACGGAATCACGCTGGAATTCGCCTGCTGGACCAAGGAATTCACCGGCGACGAAGAGCATGTCGCACCCAAGACGGCAGCCGACCGGCGCGTCCCGGCCAGCACCTAGAAACTGCGTCTTCGCGGCGCAAGGCTGATCACCCGGCCGGGGGCGTCGAGGCAGGTACCGATGGCGGCGGCCGGCGTGGTGGCGCACAATCGCGACGTACCGGGCATGTTGCTAGCAGACAGCAGGCGTTGTATCAGCGCACCACTTCCCGGTACACCGCATCGATTCGGCGGGTCCAGCCTCGGGCATCGAGGTGTTCCAGCAGCGGGATCGCGACCCGTCGGGTGGTGTTCAACGCCTGCTTGGCCTGGGTTGCGGTGAAAGGCTGCGCCAGCGAAGCCAATTCACGCATCGCCAACGCCGGGGCAGTCGGGAGCAGCACCAGATTCTCGGCGAGCCGCAACAACCGCCCGACCCGTTCGGCCGCCGCCAGCTCCCGGACACCCAGGTGCAAAGCGGACAGGTCGTCGGCCTCCGGGGCGTGAAACGGGGCCGCCGCCAGCCGGGATTCCAACTCGGCGATCGCCTCCTCGGCAGGGCCGAGATCGCCGGCCCCGTCCGGCAGCCGAATCAGCCCGTCATACTGCGCCAACCCCGCGCCGGCTATCAGCTCGTCGAGCAGTGCGGGATCCGGCAGCGACAGCAGATCCGCCGCTGCGCCCCGCGACAGCCCGGCGGACAGTGGATCACGCTCGCGCAGTTCACGTGCCGCGGCCTGCAACCGGTTCCGCCAAACCTCATACGTCGCGGCGTGCACCCACCAGCCGCCGATCGCCCTCGCCTCCGGCGGTTCCGGGGGGAGCACGTACCCGAGCAACCGCAGCCGGCGCTGCGAGACCGCGCCGCGGCGGGCCACTTCGGCCATGACCCGCAGTGCCTGGTCGGCCGGATCGGCGCCGGCGAGCTCGTCGGCGCGACGGGCCGCGTCACCGCGCCGCCGCAGCGCCGGCGGATCGGCGTCGAGCACCACCACCCCGCCCAGCACGCGACGGGCCCCCGGATCGCGTAGTGCCAGACGATCGGAAAACATCAGCGGGAGTGGGTGTTCCAAAGTGATCCTGGCGTGCTCAGCGTCAAGGAGTCGTAGCCGGGCGGGCACTGCGGCCGTGCCCAGGTGCACCACAAGTCGCTCGGGTGCCTCGGTCAGGGCACAACCGGTGCTGTGCCGGACGTCGACCACGGTGCTGGTCAGCCACTCATCGGAGCTGACCAGGGCGTTCCCGCGGCGCACCTCGCCGGATGACGCCCCGCGCAGATTGACTGCAACCCGCACGGTGGGGCGCAGTGCCGAATGCGCCTCGCCGCAGCTCTGCAGCCCGCGGATGACCACCGCGCGCGAACGCCCACGATCCAGCAACTGCAGGTGATCGCCGGTGGCCAACGCGCCCGCGGTCAGGGTGCCGGTCACCACCGTCCCGGCTCCGGTGATGGTGAACGAGCGGTCCACCCACAACCGAACGCGCCCCGCGCTCGACGGCGCCGGCAGCTCGGCCAGCAGGTCGTCGAGCGCAGCACGCAGTGCGTCCATGCCGGTACCGTCCAGCGCTGACACGGCAACGATCGGGGCGTCACGCAGACCAGTCCGGGCCAGCTCGGTGCGTACCTGTTCGGACACCTCAGCAACACGTTGATCGCCGGCCCGGTCGACGCGGGTGAGCACCACCAATCCCTGCGTAATGCCCAGGGCCGCAATGGCGTCACGGTGATCATCGGACTGCGCCCGCCAGCCCTCGTCGGCGGCGACCACGAAGCACACCACCGAGGCCGGTCCCAGGCCGGCCAACGTGTTGGGCAGAAACCGTTCGTGGCCCGGGACATCGACGAAAGCCACCCGCCGCCCCGACGGCAGCGCGGTCCAGGCGAAACCCAGGTCGATGGTCAGTCCGCGCCGTCGTTCCTCGGCCCAACGGTCGGGCTCCATCCCGGTGAGCGCCCGCACCAGGGTGGATTTGCCGTGGTCGACGTGGCCGGCGGTGGCAACTACAAACACGCTCACCCGACCCGGTCGAGCGCGGCCCGCACCGCGGTCAGCAACCGACCGTCCTCGGCCTCCGGCACACAACGCAGATCGATCAGGCAGGCGCCGTCGTGCACCCGTGGCAGCACCGCGGGATCGCCGGTGCGCAGCGCGGTGGCCGCGGCCTCGGGCAGCCGGACCGCCCAGCCCGGCAGCGGGACTCCCGGGGCACCGCCGCCGCCGACGCGGCCGTCGTGGGAGACGACGGTGGCACCGACGGCGGCTGCCAGCCGCTGGGCGCGGGCATGCAATTGGTCGGGGTCGGCGTGCAGCGCCCGGGTCACCGGTGCGGCGGCCCCGCAGACCGTGGCCTCGAGGGCGGCCAGGGTGAGTTTGTCGGCGCGGACCGCGCGGGCCAACGGGTGCCCAGCGAGCTGGGCGATCAGCCCGGCCCGGCCCAGTATCACCCCGGCCTGCGGCCCCCCGAGCAGCTTGTCGCCGCTGGCGGTCACGATGTCGGCGCCGGCGGCAAGCGTGGTCGCCGCATCCGGCTCGTCAGGCAACAGCGGATCGGGGGCCAGGAGTCCACTGCCGAGATCGGCCACCAAGGCGACGTCGTGTTCGGTTGCCAGTGGCCGCAATTGCGCCACCCCCACCGCCGCGGTGAACCCGTGGACGGCGAAATTGCTGGGATGCACCTTGAGAATGCACCCGGTCTGCGGCCCGACGGCCTCGGCATAATCGCGCAGGTGGGTGCGGTTGGTGGTGCCGACCTCTCGCAGCCGCGCCCCGGTGGAGGCGATCAGGTCCGGTAGCCGGAATCCGGCCCCGATCTCGATCAGTTCGCCCAGGCTGACCACCACCTCCCGGCCGGCGGCCAGTGCCGTGGTGGCCAGCACCAGGGCCGCGGCACCGTTGTTGACCACCAGGGCGTCTTCGGCGGCCGGGCAGGCCGCCAGCAGGGCGGTCCGCGCCGCGACACCACGTTTGGAGCGCGCGCCGGAGACCAGGTCCAACTCGACGTCGACGTACCCGCTGGCCGCCACCAGCGCCTCGACCGCGGCCGCTGAGAGCGGCGCTCGCCCCAGGTTGGTGTGCACCACCACCCCGGTGGCATTGTGCACCGGCCGCAACGTCGTGCCGTGCTGTCCTGAAAGACCTTCCAGGACAGTGCTTTCAACCTGTTCTGGCGCCAGTTCGCCGCGTCGCGCCCGGTCCTGGGCGGCACGCACCAAGCCGCGGACCACATGCTCGCCCAGTCGGGCACGGGCGGCGCGAACCGCGGGCAGCAGCAACAGTGCATCGGTGCGTGGAATGGCGCGGCGCGGATCGGTGTCGGTCACGGCTCCTCCTCCGATACGCGGCTGGCGGAGGCGGACGGGAATCGAACCCGCCAGGCCGAGCTACTCGGCCTCACCGGTTTTGAAGACCGGGGAGCCCACCAGGACTCAGACGCCTCCGCTGATCAACCTAGACCTTCGGCCGATTCTGGCGCGATAACGACCGGCCAGGCGAGAAATGCGCCCAGCCCGAGGTTGACCCTCCAGGGCAGAACCCGAGCGCTGCCGAACGCGTTCCGGGAGACATGTTGATCGGTATGTCCCGCGCGGGGGCCCAACAGCTCATCATGGACGCATGACCGAGATGCGATTGACCGGCTATGCCCACGGCGGCGGATGCGCGTGCAAGATTCCCCCCGGCGAGCTGGAAGACGCGGTGCGCGGTTTGACCGGGCAGTCCGGGAAGAACGTTCTGGTCGGCCTCGACGACGGCGATGACGCTGCGGCTGTTTTGGTGCGGGATGACCTCGCCGTGCTGTCCACCGCAGACTTTTTCACCCCCGTCGTCGACGACGCTTATGACTGGGGCCGGATTGCTGCCGCGAACGCGCTCTCGGACATCTATGCGATGGGCGGGCGCCCGGTGGTGGCGATCAACCTGGTCGGCTGGCCGCGGGAAACGCTGCCCCTGGAGCTGATGACCGAGGTGCTGCGCGGCGGTCTGGCGGTGGCCGAACAGGCGGGCTGCCCGGTGATCGGCGGCCATTCGATCGACGACCCGGAGCCCAAGTACGGCATGGCCGTCACCGGGGTAGCCGACCCGAACAGGTTGCTGCGCAACGATGCCGCGCTGCCTGGCCTACCACTGACGCTGACCAAGCCGCTGGGGGTGGGGTTGCTCAACAACCGGCACAAGCGCACCGGCGAGGTGTTCGACGAGGCGATCGCGACCATGGTGGGGCTCAACCGAGACGCCGCCGAAGCCGCCTTGTCGCTGGGGGTCAGGGCGGCCACCGACGTCACCGGGTTCGGGCTGCTCGGCCATCTGTACAAGATGTGCCGGGCGTCGGGGGTGGGTGCGGTGCTCGACCGATCTGCGGTGCCGATGATCACCGGGGCGCAAGAAGCACTACGTGACGGCTACGTCTCCGGCGGCACGCGCCGCAACCTGGACTGGGTGCGTCCACACCTGCGCCCCGGTCCCGGAATCAGTGAAGACGACCTGCTGCTGCTGGCCGACGCCCAGACCTCCGGGGGTCTGCTCGTCGCCGGAGAGCTACCCGGCCACCCGGTGATCGGACATACCGTGGCGGGCAGCGGAATTGACGTGTTATGAGCTGCAACTCTGATAAGTTCCTCGATCACCATGAACCTTTCTCGGCGCATTGTTCGCAACTCGTCTCGCACGGTGGCCATCTGCGCCGCCGCAGCCATCGCCGCCGGGCCGGCATACGCCGATCCGCCGCTGCTCAACGGCGAATACCAGGGCGCCGACCAGGAGTTCGCCTGGACGATCGCCACCAGCTGCAGTCAGGCCGACTGCAATGGGACCGTGTCCAGTAATCAGGGCTGGACCAGTCCCATGAGCCTGATCGACGGGCGCTGGCAGTTCAGCGTCACCAAACCGGACGGGGCGATCTGCGCGGACGGCAACTACGCGCCGACCATCATCCGGGTGTCGATCGACCCGGTTTCGCTCGGTGGTGTGGTCACCAACAGCTCCAACGGGGAATGCCCGGGAAGTACCCTGTCCTCCACGCCCTTTCAGCTGCACCAGCTGGGCTGACCCATCCCGGCGGGCCCTAGTCAGCCGTGGTGATCGAATCCCCGGTGATCCCCGCCGCCTGACGCTCCGCCAGCCGGCGCTTCTGCGGCTCGATGGTGTAGCGCGGGTCCTTCGCCGACGCCATGCCGGCTTCGAACACCCCGAAGCGGGTCAGCGCCGAGGCGCCCAGCAGCGCCAGCCCCGCCAATGCCGCCACGCCGCGCCTGCGCCCGCCCAGGAGCGTCCCCACACCTCCGGCGATCGCCAGCCGTTCGCTCCACCGCAGCATCGCCCCCGCCCGGCCCTCATGCAGCGGCTCGGCGGCGATCGGGTCCATCCGATGCTCTATGGCCCTGGTGGCGATGACATCGCCGAGCACCCCGAGCACCGCCAGGCGCCGGGCCGGCCCGGCTTCACGTACCGGGGTGGTCAGCATGGCCAAGCCACCCGAGGCCAGGCTCGCCGAGCTGACGAACACAAACGGCAAATCACGGTGCGCGCCATGCCAGGTCGGCGTCGCGGTATCGGCCAGCAACACCGCGGTGTAGACGGCCAGTGGCGCCGCGAACACCGCAGCCTCCAAGCCGGCCGGCCGCTCGGCCGCGTGCAGCACGCCGCGCAGCGGGCCCAGCGGTAACCGCCGACCGGTCAACCGATCCAACTCGGCGGCGGCAGCCACCGACGTGCCCGCGCCGAACCCCGCCAGGATCCACGAACCCAGGCTCATCGGCGATGTCAGCTTGATGGTGCGCAGCATGTTGAAAAAGCGCTCCGGGCGGCCGAGGTCGCTGATCAGGGCCGCCGCGCTCAGCACGATCGCCGCCAGCGCCGCCAGCCGCGAATTGCGCCGCAACACTTTTCGGCCGGTCAACTGGGCGCCGGCGGCCAGCAGACCGGAGCCACCCGCCACGCCGCCGAGGAACAGGTAGGCCGCGATCTCGTGTGACCACGGTGCGGGTTTGACCACCGGCCGGCCGTAGTAGGAGCTGAACTGCACGTCGGGGACCATCGGCATCTCACGCCCGCCGTCCCCCCCGCCCCGGCGKCGGCGCCTGCCGCCGCCGCGGCGCGGTCCTTCGGACACCGCGCTCATGAGCGTCCTCCCCAGAAGGCGACCGCCGCGGCGGCCAGCATGCCGGTCGCGGCCAGCGCCGAGCGTTTGAACATCGCCGGCAGGTCGGCGGTGCCCACCCGGGGGTCGGGCGGCAGGCCGTAGACCTCCGGCTCGTCGAGCAGCAGGAAGACCGAGCCGGTGCCGCCGACCCCGTCATGCTCATTGGCGCCGTAGAGCCGGGCCTCGGTGCGGCCCTGCGCATGCAGCTGGGCCACCCGTTGCCGGGCCCGCTGCACCAGGTCGTCGTGATCGCCGAACCGGATGGACTCCGTCGGGCAGGTCTGCGCGCACGCCGGTGTCTGGCCGTCGACCAGCCGGTCGTAGCAGAGCGTGCACTTCTGGGCGACCCCGGTGTTGGGCACCGGGGTCGGGTCGCGGCCGGTCTTCGGCGCGGCGGTGCCGTCGGTGCGACGCTCGATCACTCCGAACGGGCACGCCGGCACACAGTTGCCGCAGCCGTTACAGACGTCGGCCTGCACCACCACCGTGCCGAACTCGGTGCGGAACAACGAGCCCGTGGGGCACACGTCCAGACACCCGGCGTGCGTGCAGTGTTTGCAGACGTCCGAGGCCATCAGCCAGCGGAACTGATCGGTGTCGGGTGGCGCGCCGTCCGTTGCGGCTTCTCGGTCATGGGGCATCTTGGGCATCCCCAGGCTGATCAGCCGCCGGCCGGATTCGCGGGCCTCCTCGATGCGGTCACGGCTCTGCTCGATGAACGCCACGTGCCGCCATGTGCTGGCGCCCAGCGCGCCGGTGTTGTCGTAGGACGACCCGAGCAACTCCAGCGGTCCGTCGGCCGGGTTGTGGTTCCACTCCTTGCACGCCACCTCGCAGGCCTTGCAACCGATACAGATCGAGGTGTCGGTGAAGAACCCCTTGCGGGGGCGTTGTGGCGACCACCTGGCGTCGGCGGCCGGGTCGGTCGGCCCGGACAATTGGCCCATCAGTCCCGCCCTTCTGGATCGACAGCCGCATTGCCGGTCTCCGGTGTGGTGCCGGAACGGCTTTGATACTCGTAGATCAGGCGGAACAGTTCCGCGCCCCGCGGCCGCCGGCCCGGTCGGATATCGCAGGAACCGGCCTTGGATTCCTGGATCTGCACGTTGGGATCCAGGGTCACCCCGAGCAGATCGTTGGCGGCGTCGCCGCTGACCATCGCGTCGCCGCCGACCCCCCAGTGGTAGGGCAGTCCGATCTGGTGCACCGTGTGGCCGCCCACGCTCAATGGCGTCATCCGGTCGGTCACCAGCACCCGCGCCTCGATCGCCGCCCGCGGCGAAATAATGGTGACCCAGCCGAAGTTCTCCAGACCCCGCTCGGCGGCCAGCGCTGGGGAGACCTCGCAGAACATCTCCGGCTGCAGCTCGGCCAGGTAGGGCAGCCAGCGGCTCATGCCGCCCGCGGTGTGATGCTCGGTCAGTCGATAGGTGGTGAACACGTAGGGGTAGACGTCGGCGCCCGGCTCACCGGCACTGGGTGCCGAAAGATTGTCCTTGCGGGGGAACGTGATTCGAGCGGGGTTGCGCTGCTGACGATAGACCGCGTTGGCGACCGGTGACTCCTGCGGCTCGTAGTGGGTGGGCAGCGGCCCGTCCACCACGCCCTTGGGTGCGAACAACCAACCCTTGCCGTCGGATTGCATGACGAACGGGTCGTCGCCGGCCAACGCATCGGGACCGCCCAACGCCGAATTCGGTCGAGCGCCCGGCGCACGGTCGACCACGAAGTCCGGCACGTCGTCGCCCACCCATCGGTGCAGCTGCTCGTCCCACCAGACGTAGCGCTTGCGCTCGCTCCACGGCACCCCGGCCGGATCCGCCGAGGCGCGGTTGTAGAGGATCCGCCGATCCGCCGGCCAGGCCCAGCCCCATTCGGACTGGCTGGGGCTTGGCCCGCCACGGGGCACCCGGCGGGCCGCCCGGTTGACGCCATCGGCGTACACCCCCGAATAGATCCAGCAGCCTCCTGCGGTAGATCCGTCGGCGCGCAGCTCGGTGTAAGAGGACAACGGCGCACCCGCGCCATCGCCGGTGAGCTGATGGCCGTTGATCTCGGCCAGCACGAACTCTGGGTCGGGCTCACCGTGCTCATTGACCGGGTAGTCCCAGGCCAGATCCAACAGCGGGCGGTCCCGCGGATCTGTGGAGCCGGCCAGGTGAGCACGAATTCGGTTGCCCAGCTTGATAAAGAACTCCAGCTCACTGATGCAGTCCCCCGGCGGGGCGACGGCCTGATGACGCCATTGCAGCAGACGCTGAGTTTGGGTGAACGTGCCGGCCTTCTCCACATGACTGGCCGCGGGCAGGAAGAACACCTCGGTCTCGTTGTCGTGCGTGCACAGCTCGCCGGAGGCGATCTCCGGGCCGTCCTTCCACCAGGTGGCCGACTCGATCATGTTCAGATCCCGCACCACCAGCCACTTCAGGTGCGACATACCCAACCGTTGTTGCCGGCCGTTCGCCGAACCGACGGCCGGGTTCTGACCGAGCAGGAAGTAGCCCTCCACTTCGTCGTTGAGCATCCCGGTCACCGCCTGGTAGGTGCCGTGTGGTCCGGTCAGCCGGGGCAGGTAGTCATAAGCCCAGTCGTTGTCGGCGGTCGCGGCGTCGCCCCACCATGCCTTGAGCAGGCTGACCAGATACGCGTCGGCGTTGGCCCAAAAGCCCTTCTGGCTCTTGGATCCGACGCGGTCTAAGTACTGCTGCAGGGTGTCGTCGCGTCCGGCCTTGGGCATCGGCAGATAGCCGGGGAGCATGTCGTAGAGCGTGGGGATGTCGGTGGAACCCTGAATGCTGGCGTGCCCGCGCAGCGCCATGATGCCGCCGCCGGGCCGGCCCACGTTTCCCAGCAGCAGCTGCAGGATCGCCGCGGTGCGGATGTACTGCGCGCCCAGGGTGTGCTGCGTCCAGCCCACCGCGTAGGCGAAACAGGTGGTGCGTTCGCGCCCGGAGTTGGCCGTGACCGCACGGGCCAGGTAGTCGAACATCGCGGGGTCGAGACCGCAGACGTCGCGAACCATCTCCGGCGTGTAGCGCGCGTAATGCCGCTTGAGGATCTGGAATACGGTGCGCGGGTGCTGCAGCGTCTCATCGCGCCGCACGCGGGCGTGTTCGAGTGCCGGACCGCCGCTCCCGAGCGTCTCACCGGCCGAACGTGCCGACGCACTGGTCCCGTGCTCATGGCCACCCCCGGGCGAGCCGATGTCCTCTTCACCGGCTCCTCGACTTTGATAGGCCCAACTCGACGGGTCGTAGTGCCCGGTCTGCGGATCGAAGCCGGAGAACAGCCCGCCCAAATCCTCGGTGTCGCGGAAGTCCTCGCTGATCAGCGTCGCGGCATTGGTGTAGGCGAGCACGTACTCACGGAACCACAGGTCGTGGGTGAGCACGTGATTGATCAGCGCACCCAGCAGCACCACGTCGGAGCCGGCCCGGATCGGAATGTGCTTGTCGCACACCGCCGACGTTCGGGTGAACCGCGGGTCGACGTGGATCACCACCGCGCCGCGGGCCTTGGCCTCCTCCACCCACTGGAACCCCACCGGGTGGCACTCGGCCATGTTCGAGCCCTGGATGACGATGCAGTCGGCATTCGCCATGTCTTGCAGGGTTTGCGTCGCTCCACCGCGACCGAAGGAGGCTCCCAGACCGGGAACCGTGGCGGAGTGTCAAATACGCGCTTGGTTGTCGACCTGTATCACGCCTGCGGCGGTGAAGAGTTTCTTGATTATGTAGTTCTCTTCGTTGTCCAGTGTCGCGCCGCCCAGCGAGGCGATACCCATGGTGCGCCGCAGCGGCCGGCCCTCGGCGTCGTGGTCCTGCCATGCGTTACGCCGCGAGGCGATGAACCTCTGGGCGACCATGTCGATGGCGGTGTCGAGCTCCAGCGGCTGCCAGCCCGTGGCGCGGGGCGCCCGGTAGAGCACCCGGATCTGCCGGCCGGGTGAGTTGACCAACTGCTCGCTGGCCGAGCCTTTCGGGCACAGCCGCCCCCGTGAGATCGGCGAATCGGGATCGCCCTCGATCTGCACGACCTTCTCGTCCTTGACGTAGACACGCTGGCCGCAGCCGACCGCGCAATAAGGACAGACGCTTTGCACCACTCGATCGGCGGTGGCGGTTCGCGGTGCGATGCTGCGGGTCTGTTCGGAGGTGACCGCCGGCCCGCGGCCGAACACGTCGCCGGTGCGCAGTTGCCGGATTACCGGCCACTCCAGGAATTTTCGCTGAACCATCCTTGCAGCGTAGTCCCGCTGTGCTGGCGTTATGTGCTGTTCGGTGCCAACCTGGCACGGCTCTCGAAGCCGACCCGGGATGATGGAGCGATGAGTCGGACGCAGCGTCGGCGGGTCAGCCGCCGAGTCGGAGGGGAGGCGACGCAGCGGCTCGAGACGCTGGCGGTGGAGGAACCTCTGGAGATCCGGCTGGGTGGTGTGCCGCTCACCGTCACCATGCGCACGCCCGGTTCCGATGTCGAGCTGGCGCAGGGCTTTCTGCTGTCGGAGGGGATCATCGCCGGGCGTGACGACGTGCTGAGCGCGCGGTACTGCGGCGAGTCGGACGGCCCCAACAGCTACAACGTGCTCGATGTGACGCTGGCACCGAACGTGCCGCCGCCGGTGGTCGACATCTCCCGGAACTTCTACGCCAGCTCATCGTGCGGCATCTGCGGTAAGGCCTCACTGGACGCGGTACGGCTCGCCAGCCGGTATCACCCGGGCGACGACCCGGTCGGAGTTTCCGCGGCGGCGCTGACCGCGATGCCCGATCAACTGCGCGCCGCGCAGGACGTCTTCGCCAGCACCGGCGGCTTGCATGCCGCGGCTCTTTTCGACTTCACCGACGGCGGCGCGATGCAGGTGGTGCGCGAGGACATCGGCCGGCACAACGCCGTCGACAAGGTGATCGGCTGGGCACTGGAGCGGCGCCGGATACCGCTGGCCGGGACGGTGCTGCTGGTCAGTGGGCGCGCGTCGTTCGAGCTGACCCAGAAGGCGGTGATGGCCGGGGTGCCCATACTGGCCGCGGTCTCCGCACCATCGTCGTTGGCGGTCGATTTGGCCGGCGAATGCGGGCTGACATTGGTCGCGTTTCTTCGTGGCGACTCGATGAACATCTACAGCCGGGCCGACCGGATCACCGGCTGATCCTGCGGGTGGGGGCGCTACGCGCATTCACGCGACAACCCCGGCAAATCACCCGCAACCGCGGACGGTAGAGGCTGATCAGTGTCGCTTTTTCGATATAGGGATTAGTGTGAGCAGACTGAGTAATCCCTGGTCGGAAACCTAAGGAGGCGCCCGATGGCCAGTCACCGTCAGGACCGGAGTCGCCGGACCAACAGGCGCCTGATCAGCACCGGCATGACGACTGGAGTGTTCCTGGTCGCCGGATTGGCGCCAATCAGCCTCGCGCCGTCAGCCCACGCCGATCTGTGGGATCTGTTCGTCGACCCGATCGGCGATGTGTTCGCCGGCGGTCAGGCAAACGATGCATTCGGTGACTTCGCCGATCTCGGCGTCGCCCTGGGCAGCGCCGACGCGGGCCCGCTCGACTTCTGGCAGTCGATCAACGACTCGCTCCAGGACTGGCTTGCCAGTGCTTCGGGCATGCAGCTGGCCGAAATGATCAACGAACCGTTCGTGTATCTGTTCGGGCGCGACCTGATCGGCAACGGCCTCGACGACTTCACCGACGCGAACACCTCACTGCTGGGCAGCACCGGAATGTTCGGTGACCTCGGCGACGGCGGGTTCCTGTTCGGAAACGGCGGAGCCGGAGCTGACGGCGAGGCCGGCGTGAACGATGGCGTCGGCTGGGCCGGTGGTTCGGCCGGAATGTTCGGTGACGGCGGCGATGGCGGTGCGGGTGCGGCCGGCGCGACGGGTGGTGCCGGCGGTGACGGCGGAACCATGTTCGGCAACGGGGGCAATGGCGGTGCCGGTGGTGATTCCACCGGCGTTGCGGTGCCCGGTGGTGACGGCGGCGCGGGCGGTAGCGCCGGCTCCTGGTTCGGCAACGGGGGCAATGGCGGCGACGGCGGCCTTGGCCTGCTCGGCGTCCAGGGTGTGTCCGCTGGAGCCGGGAGCGCTGCTGGTAACGGTGGCGCCGGCGGTAACGGTGCGTCCCTGGGCTACGGCAACGGCGGTAACGGCGGCGACGGTGGCACCGGTGGCGACGGGGCTGCGGTGAGTGGCAGC
>NZ_UWOA01000104.1:0-1318 GCF_900604305.1 Mycobacterium sp. P7213 | reverse complement strand
ATCACCCTGGCAGAACGCCTGGATCGAATCGTTCAACGGCCGCCTGCGCGACGAACTGCTCAACTCGTGGCGCTTCGACTCCCTGCGCGAAGCCCAAGTGATCATCGAAGACTGGAGGATCGACTACAACGCCAACAGACCGCATTCGGCCCACCGCGGACTCAGCCCAGCCGAGTTCGCCCTACAGTGGACCACGACCCACCAACCCCAAGCCGCATAACGACTGGACCATCAAATGGGTCCCCCTCAGGTGTGTGACGGGATGCTTTGATGATGGAAGTTTTGGAGCGGGATCCGTCCTTTTCTGATCAGGTCGAGATGATCTTCGTCCCGATGAGCGTAAATTCAGAGAACTAGACTTCGCGCAGGTAAGTTGCAGTCGCCGGTCTCGTTGACGTGGCGCTTCTTAGCGCGTAGCAGATCGTCAAGACCAATGCGGCCGTCGAGCACCATGAATAGGTCATCGCCGGTGAACACGACAAACGGGCTGGATGAGCCGTATTGCACCAAGGCGTCCGCGCTGAACGTGTTCACGCTCACGAAGATGCCAAGTGCGTTGCGCCCCTTGCGTTCAACCTTTGTCTTGAAGACGTCGAGGTGCTCTCGTCCGGTCGACTCTTGTCGCCATCGCGCTTCGACGATGTAGTCGTCGGTGTCGAAACTCAGCGACCCGTCGATCTGTTCATGAGCCAGGCTGTAGCTGAGGCGGGGCTCCATGTCGAAGATCAGGAAGAGATCGGTCAAGAGACCTTCGAACGCCTTGCCGCGCTTGTGGGGTCTGCTGCACGGATAGGTGACATCTGAGTTGGCTTGCCTTGCGGGGTGGGCTGGAAGGATGTCATTGTACCCAGGCCTTATCCGAAAGAGTTCCGTGACGACGTTGTCCGGGTCGCCCGCAACCGCGATCCCGGGGTGACCATCGAGGCGGTCGCCAACGATTTCGGGGTGCACCCGATGACGCTGACCAAGTGGCTGCGCCAGGCCGACATCGATGACGGCGTTAAGGAGGGAACCAGCAGGTCGGAGTCGACCGACCTGCGTGCAGCTCGGCAGCGGATCAGGCTGCTGGAGCAGGAGAACGAGGTCCTGCGGCGGGCGGCAGCGTATTTGTCGCAGGCGAATCTGCCGGGAAAAGGCTCTACCCGCTCGTAAGCGAGCTCGCCGCCGACGGGATCCCCGTGGTGGTGACGTGCCGGGTACTGGACATTGCTCGCCAGCCCTACTACCGGTGGCTTCAAGAACCGGTCACCGATGCCGAGATCGTCGAGGCCTACCGCACCAACGCCCTCGTTGACGCTCATCGGGACGATCCGGAGTT
>NZ_UWOA01000004.1:0-114311 GCF_900604305.1 Mycobacterium sp. P7213 | reverse complement strand
GCAAATAGGCGCCGCCGTCGCCGTGCTCGCAGGCCTGCTCGTAGGCGGCCAGGTGGGCAAGCTTCTCCGCGGCGGTGAACGCACGCCGCCGTCGTGGCCCATCGGCCCGAGGGTGGACTGGATCCATCCGCTCATTGTCGATCACCGACATAATCATGGAACTGGTCATGGTGTGTTGATCCGTATCTCGCCCTGCTACAGGCCGATTTGCTATGAACTACTGGACTCAACTCACCCTGACACGCAGGGGCGGCCGATGTTGAACCGGACCTTGTTGTCGACCACGGTCGGGATGACATAGGCCTCTTTGCCCTTCTTCTTGCCGAGCCACCAAGTCCGCACGAGGGGCATGGCGATGCCGCAGGCCGGGTTGGGGCAGGTGACGGTACGCGCCCAGATCCAGGCGATCACGGTGGCCTGAGTGCCGTCGGGCAGGGTGGCTTTGGGGTACAGATGGCCGATGCGCTTCACGGCTTGGTCGCGCATCCACTGCCCATACCGGCGCACATCTTCGGCTAGACCGGTAGCCCGCGGCCACGAGTGCGCCAACTGGTCTCTGGCGACTTCCGGGGATACCGGTGGCTGTCCGGCGAACTTCGGCGGAATCTCGATGAGCGCTTTGTTGATCAGCACCGCGACCGGATTGAGGTCGGAGGCATGCGCCTCCAGCCCCAACCTTTCGGCTTCCAGCGGGATGGTGCCGCCCCCGGCGAACGGGTCGAGGATCGGTGGCGGGTTCCCGCCGGTCGATTCCAGAATCTCCTGGTGTGCCTGGGCCAGCAGTTTTTCGTCGTTGGAGTTTTCCCACACCACCAGCCGTTCGATGATGTCGTGCAGCCGCTTGCGCTCGGTGATGACGGCCTCGTCGGTGGGGAACTTCTCCGGGTGTGAGGAGGGGTCGTCAACCAGCTGGGCGAACAGCACCGCGCGGGCAGTGGCAAGCGGTCGGCGTGCCCACCACAGATGCAGGGTGGAGGGGTGGCCGTAGCGGACATACTTCTCCCGCGCGGACTCCTCGTTGATCGTCTTGAGGGGAATCCCGACCTCGATCAACTTCCGCTTCGGAGCGCTCATGCCGGCCATCCGCGCAACACACGACCGAAGGCTGCTAGGTGGTCAAAGTCGGGGGAAGTGCGGGGCATCTGGGGGAGATCTCCTGTGGCTGCCAGCTTGATTCGGTTTGGTGGCACCGTAACAGCGGCAACGGACACATCCGCCCCGATCGCGTTCGGCACGTCGGATACCGACATGGAGCGCCCCGACCTGACCACCCTGTCGAGGCGGACTAGCAAGGGTCGGTGCCTTTGGCCCAAGTCTTCGTCCAGTCCAGCCGTACGTCGGCAACAGCCAGGTCGCCGAGATTGATGCTGCCGAAGTGTCCGGCCAGATACCGCAGCTGATCCTTGTCTGGCCCGTCCGGACTGACCTGCACCAAGGCCAGGCGGTGTGTGGCGGGCACGTTCTTGCCGAGCAGTACTTCGTTGAGGGTGATCGTGACATCGTCGGCACCGGCGATGCGGCCCTTGACCTCGATGAACACCGACTGCCCGTCGGCGGTGGTGGAGTGAATGTCGTAGCCGGGGTTGTTGTGCGGCATCTCCACCGGCTCACGCCCCAGCGCTCGCTCGGCGGCGAGCACCATGTCGACGGCGCGGCGCTCCACTGCGGCGGTTTCGCGAGCGTGGGTGGCGGCTTGGCCGCCGACGAGTCCGGCGGGGATGACCAGGGCTGCGCCGATCACCATCGGTGGGCTGGCCGCCAACTGGGCCTCGGCGGCACACGCGGCCAGGCGCAGCTGCAGCCGGGCTTCGAGGTCAGCGGCGCGCGCCTCCAGCTTGTCCGGGCTCTGCCGCTGCTTACGGGGCCGACCAGGCCTGCCACTGGTGGGGGTGTCGCGCAGGCGGGTGGCCTCGGCGTAGAGGTAGTTGATCTGCTGGGTCAGCCGGGACTGCACGGCGGCACGGGTCTTGTCGATCAGCGGTACCAGCCGCTCCCGCACCTGCTCCAGGTGCTCGGGCTGGGCGTGGGTGATCGCCCACGAGGCCGCGAGCTGATCCACCCCGCCGGTCAACCACTGCCCGGACAGCACACTCTTGGCAGCGGCCTGCGCGAAATCCGGGAGGGGCTGCAGGTCCAGGTACGGGGCCGGTCCCGACACCGCGGCCCCGCCGCTGGGGGTAAGGGTGATGAACTCGAAGCGTTTCGACACGACTGTGCCGGTGCCGTCGACGATCTCGGCGGTCAGCGCGACGATCAACCGCGGTTCGGTGCCGGGATCGGCGGGGTCGAACAGCACCACTCCCGATTCCAGGGCACCACGGTGAGCTTCGATCGTGGCGTCGAGGACGGTGTCCAGAAGCGGATGGCCAGGAGCGAGCAGTTCAGCGCGGGTGGCGTCGTCGGCGTCGACGTGTTCGGTGTCGAAGGTGACCCGCTCGTAGCGGGTGGTGATCGGCACCGCCGCACCCGGGCGTTGGCGGTGGCGCAAGGCGGCGGGCACGTTGGCGATCTCGTAGCGCCCGGCCTCGCGGCGGGCGATGCGGCCCCCGGCGCGTTTGAACGCATCCCGGAAGAACAACTCCACATAGTGCGGCTGCAGGCGACGGGCCCGAGCTTCGTCCATCTGGCGGCGCAACCGGTCCAGCTCCTGCGCCGACAGCGACTCGCGCGCGAGGGCGCGTTCGGCTATCAGGTCGGTGCAGCCCTTGGCGACCTCGGCGTCGACGATCCGGTTCAGTTCAGCTTGGCGGGCGGGGTCATCACCGTAGCGGATCGCCTCCATCAGCAGTTTCCGCAGCGGCACGTCCTTGAAGGCATCGCCGAGCACGTCGAACAGGCGGCCCCCGTAAGCGCGGCGCTGGGTCTCCATTTTCTCCAGCAGCCGGGTGAAGACTTGGCCTTCGCGGGTGTCGTCGGCGACGAGGTTCCACAGGCGGCAGACGTTTTTCTGCCCGATGCGGTGGATGCGCCCGAAGCGCTGCTCGATGCGGTTGGGGTTCCACGGCAGGTCGTAGTTGATCATCAGGTGCGCGGCCTGCAGGTTCAGGCCTTCCCCGGCGGCGTCGGTGGCCACCAGCACGCGGGTGTCGGGGTTGTGGGTGAAGTTCTCCCGGATCACCCGACGCTCTTCACGGCGGGTGCCGCCGTGAATGGTCACTACTGCGTCTTCTCGGCCTAGGACGTTGCGGACTTGGGCGGTCAGGTAGTTCAGGGTGTCGCGGTGTTCGGTGAAGATGATCAGCTTGCGCGGCCGGCCGTCCTCGGCGCGCAGCAGCGGGTCGTCGAGCAGCAGGGTGCGCAGCTCGCCCCATTTGCGGTCCTCCCCGGAATCGCGCACCTGGCGGGCCAGGCCGACGAGCTGGTCGAGCTGGGCGATCTCGATGTCGAGTTCGGCGATCGTCTGGGCGGCGGTGGCCGCGTCAACGACGGTCTCTTCGAGCCGTTCGGTCTCCTCGGCGTCTAGTTCGTCGGGGTCATTGAGGCGATCCCAGGTGTTCAGGGCGGCCAGGTCGTCCTCGACGGCGCTGTACTTGGGGTCGAGCATCTCGCGGCGCTTGGCCTGCAGCCGCTCGTGGCGGCGCTGCAGCGACCGCAGGATCGCGTGGGTGCTCGACGCTAGGCGGCGCTGCAGGACGGTCAGGGCGAAGCCGACGGTGCGGGCGCGGGGGTTGTCGCTGCCGAGGCGCTCGGCGCGGTTCATCTCCTCGCGCACATAGCGGGTGACCTCTTCGTAGAGGTTCTTCTCCGCCGGGGATAGCTCGTAGGGGACGGTCTGGGCGATGCGCTCCGGGAACAGCGGCTTGCCGTCGAAGGTGAGCAGCTCCTCTTTGACCATGCGGCGCATCAGCCCCGAGGTGTCGGTGGAGTGCGCCCCGGAGCGGTATTCGCCTTCGAACCGGTCGGGGTCGAGCAGGGCCATGAAGGCTTGGAAGCTGGCCTCGTTGCCCGAGTGCGGGGTGGCGGTCATCAACAGCAGATGTCGGGTGATCCGGTCGAGGCGTTGGCCGAGTTCGTAGCGGCGGGTGGTGTCGAGCTCCCCGGCCCACCAGTTCGCCGACATCCGGTGTGCCTCGTCGACGACGATGAGATCCCACTCCGAATCGTCGAGCAGGGTGAGCAGGTCGTCGTTTCGGGCCAGCTGGTCCATCCGAGCGATCAACAGCGGGTGACGGGTGAACGGGTTGGCGTCGACCTGGGAGTTGATCATCTCCCGCGACAACAACTCCGCAGTCATCCCGAACTTGGTGGCCAGCTCGTCCTGCCACTGCTCCACCAGCCCACCCGGGGCGACGATCAACATGCGGGTCAGATCGCCACGCAGCATCAGCTCCTTGGCGTAGAGCCCGGCCATGATCGTCTTGCCAGCACCGGGATCGTCGGCGAGCAGGAACCGCAGCGGGGTGCGCGGCAACAGCTCCCCGTAGACGGCGCGGATCTGGTGAGGCAGCGGGTCCACCGCGCTGGTGGAGACCGCGACCATCGGGTCATGCAGCCCAGCCATCCGGATCCGCAACGCCTCCGCCGCCAACCGGAACTCCAACGGGTCGGCATCAAACGGCCACCGCGACTCTGGCGGCACCACCGCCAGGCGGGCCTCATCAGCCCGGTACAGCAAGCGCTGGCCCAGATCACCGTTCACGGCCTGGAGGGTGACCGTCACCGCGTCCGGACCGTTCTGAGTGACCGCCAGGACCGTCACCGGCTCGGGGAGTAAGCCGGAGAGCCTCACGCCGGGCTGCAGGTCCTCCAGCCGGGCCGGATTGTTCTGTGCGGTCATCAACGCGATCCGGAGGGGAAGGTCATGGATGGAGGATACGAGGCAGAGGCGGTGGCGTGGCCCTGATCATGGTTGGCCGTAGGTCGCCCGACACGGATTTCGCGCCTATCGGACCTGACTCAGTCTCGCCGATGCTGACATCCACATCATCATGTCGGTGGCCCGGCCTAACCTGCGATTATTGGGCCTGGCAACCGTGTCGCGTCATGCGCGGCGGCTCGGCGGGCTAGCCTTCGCACTAGGTGGATCATTGCCCGAGTGTGTGGGCAACGACAGGATGGAGGTGCAGTAATCATGAACTACGCCGCTGCCGCCACCGTTGTGGCGTTGATGCGCACACCGCCCAAGACGATGAAGCAGGGTGAGCTCGGCGAGATCCTGCTCGACGACGGCTCCGCTGAGCAGGTTTGGGATGCATATTTCGCAGCTGCACTGATACCAGCACCAGGTATGGAGCCGGACCGCGACACCGCCACTCAGGACATCGCGCAGTGGCATGCACGCGGATGGAAGGTTCTCACGGTTCTCGACCCGGACTACCCGGACCGCGTCCGCGCAGCGCGACGGCCTCCCGCGTTACTGATGGCGGAGGGTTCCCTCGCTGTAGACGACTACGCTGTCGCAATCGTCGGGTCCCGTCACGCTTCGCGTGCCGGGCTCGAATTCGCCCGTGGCGTCGCTACCGGTCTGGCAGCGCACGACGTAACAATTGTCTCGGGGCTCGCGGAGGGCATCGATACCGCGGCTATGGCTGCCGCCCTGGACCTGGGTGGCCGCGTAGTTGCAGTCATCGGCACCGGCCTCGATCAGGCCTATCCCGTGACGAATGCTGCGCTCCAGGCAACCGTTGCCGAACGTGGGCTCGTGCTGACCCAATTTCTCCCCGGTTTTCGGGGAGCCAAGTGGGCATTCCCTGCTCGCAATAAGACCATGAGCGCTTACGTACAGGTAACGGTGATCGCGGACGCCTCGGAGCAGTCCGGAACTAAGCACCAAGCCCTTGAAGCAGTCGCGCACGGTCGGCGTCTAGTGCTGCGTCGCAGCGTTGCCGAGACCACCACATGGGGCCGGGCGCTGGTGGATCGCCCCGGCGTGTTCGTCGTGGATACCGCATACGAGGCGATTGAGCGGCTAGAGCAGATAGCCGCGGCGGAGGACTCGGTGCGGGATCGCCTCGCGCCAGTGCCTGCGGGCACTGCCTGGTGACCGATCCGCGTCACGAGGCCGAACTACGCAGTGAAATCAGTGGCGTACTCGGCCGCATCGCCTACTTTCACACCATCGTCGGCCCTGGCCCGGGCATCTGTCCGACCTGCCGTGGACCGGCTACGGGGACACTGTGCCAGCGGTGCCAGGCGACGGACATTGCGCTCAATGGGCTGACCTGCGATCACACGTTCTTCCTCGCCTACGCCGACGGTCACAACCCCGGCGGCAGATCCCAGAGTGCACAGACGATGCGCCAGTACAAGTCCGAGTCGCCACCACAGCGCAGCGTCGAGGACGTGCATCTGCTCACCAACCTTGTCACCGCCCTCCATGACGGATGTGTGCGTAATGCCGAGGACGGCCGTGAGTGGGATGCCGCGACCTTCGTGCCATCACGGCATTCGCATGCCGGAGGTCATCCCGTCGCGGGTATTGCTCGTAACGTAGCGCGACTCCTCGCCGATGACCCGGCCCGTGGCGGCCCATATCAGATCACCCGCGTGCTCATGGAGTGCGGCGACCTGGACGACCCCCGGGGCGCAGACGCTCGCCGATTTACAGTCCCTGACCATGCACGTTCGATGGTCGAGGGGAGGCGAGTGTTGCTCGTCGACGACACCTGGGTCTCCGGTACGTCAATGCAGTCTGCTGCGGCGGCACTCAAGACTGCTGGGGCTGAGACAGTCACCGGGCTGTGTGTCGCGCGATGGCTGAGCTGGGACTGGCCCGCGCACGTTCCGCTGCTTCAGCATGTCGCTGCTGCGGCGTTCGAACCGTTCTCTTGCATCGCGTATGCGGGCGCGTGCCCGCGCGGTGGGTCCTGACTACGATCGGTGAGGGTATGTCCGGTGTGGAACGTCGCGTAGCCAGGTTCCTGAGGCTCAGCACGACGACCGTTTTCGGACTGGATGGTGTTGACGCCGTCAACAACTCTCGCTATATCCGCAGGTTGCGTCACGTCGGTTGGCGTCGTCTCGCGTGCTGATATTTGGTGTTTTAGCAGGTCAGGACGAAATTTGAGTCTGGTTCGATTCCCGGCAGCTCCACCGAAGCGGGACGGGCCAGGACGAAAAGTCCTGGCCCGTCCCCGTTCCAGCTCAACCTCAACCGAGGCACCTGGCGCTCGCTTACACCTGCACGGTGGCGATTGCGCCGATGAGATGATCCGCTGGGGCTTATCCTGTTCGCGTCCCGCCCTGTGGCGAGGCCTCGATCGTGATGTGTGCCAGCGCTGCGCACCGTCATGCGCTCACGCGAAATCGAGTGGACATCTGTCGCGTTGAAAGCTCGGCGCACAAGGAAGTAGGAACGGTGTTGACCGAGATGACGCGCAGATGACCGACGGCGCAGCCGACGCACGAGGACGCCTGCTGGGAAAGTCGGCGGTGATCACCGGGGCAGCCCTTGGCATCGGTCGGGCCACCGCCGTGCTCTTCGCACGCGAAGGTGCGCGTCTGGTCGTGACTGACATTCAAGGCGAGCCGCTACTGGCGCTCGCCGAGGAACTGCGGCACGCCGGGGCGCAGGTTGAGACCGTCGTCGGCGACGTCTCGGTCCAGAGCGACGCGAAACGAATGATCGGCGCGGCGATCGACCGCTTCGGACGGCTCGATGTGCTGGTCGCCAACGCCGGCATCATCCCGCTCGGCGATGCGCAAGAAGTGACCGCCACCGACTGGGACAACGTGATGGCCATCGACGGCCGCGGCATGTTCCTCACGTGCAAATACGCAATCGAGGCAATGCTGTCAACCGGCGGCGGCGCGATCGTGTGCCTCTCGTCGATCTCGGGACTGGCCGGGCAGAAGCGACAGGCGGCCTACGGGCCGGCCAAGTTCATCGCCACCGGTTTGACCAAGCACTTGGCGGTCGAGTGGGCCGACCGGGGAATCAGAGTCAACGCTGTTGCCCCCGGAACGATTCGCACCGAGCGAGTCAAACGGTTGCCGGAGGAGCCGGGGGGCTCAGAGTATGTGGCGGCGGTCGAACGCATGCACCCGATGGGCCGTATCGGCGAACCGGCCGAAGTTGCCAGCGCCATCGTCTTCCTCGCTTCCGACGACGCCTCCTTCATCACCGGAGCCGTGTTGCCCGTCGACGGGGGATACCTCGCCCAATAGCGCTCTCCCCGTTGGTTCCACCGATAGAACACCGGCACTTTCATGAGGGAGATCGGCGGTCCAACCCGCGATATGCGTTGCCTTGGATAGTGGAGTCCTAGTGCGGCGTCAGACCGGCCACGTAATAGCAGGGCCAGACCTTCTCCCCGGGAAGCCCCGGCCTGGGCATGGCGCCGGGCGCGAACCATTCGGGACCGGTGCTGTACATCCAGCAGTTCTTGTCCGCCAGGTCGCCCTTCTTGGAGGCATCGTTGTTGGTGGGGTTGTTCGGCGGGTTGGCGTTGGACGGGTTGTTGTTGGATGGGTTGTTGTCGGGAGCATCGGGCCGCGGCGGCGAGAATCCCTTCTGCTGCTGTTCGTCCTGCTGTTCCTGGTTCTCGGCCGGCTCCTGCTGAGTTGAGGGCTCCGGGTCGGCCCAGGCCATCGGTGCACAGGCGAGGACGATGCCCGCGGCAGCCCCGGCCGAGACGGCTTTGGCAGTGGTGACGACGAAGCGCCCAACCCATCGGCGAGAACGCGTCCATACCCAATCAGTCATCGGCCTCTCCAGTCCCAGCGTGACGATCTGCTGATTTCGCACAGTAGGCGACTTCGCACCGATCGGATACAGGGATTTCCCTGTACTCCGGGCGCCTCGGGCAAAGTTTCCGCGACGGTTGACCTTGACAAATTCCCAGGCAGCAACCGACGATCACCTACGGCGAGGTCACAGCCTCCCCGCAGGATCTGAATTGGAGCGCGACATGACCGCAGTGCAATCCAGGGCCGAGTCGATGATCACCGTGCACAACCCCGCTACCGGGGCCGTGTCGGGCACCGTGCCGATCGACGATCCCCAGACGGTGGCCGCCAAGGCAGCCCAACTGATTTCAGCCCAACCGGAGTGGGAGGGGCTCGGGCCGAGCGGGCGCAAGCGGTGGTTGTTGGCCTGGCAGGACTGGATCCTGGACCACGCCGATCACATCACCGAGGTGTTGATCTCCGAGACCGGGAAGTCGCACGTCGACGCCAGCGTGGAGGCGGTCGCCACGGCAGACGCCATCGGCTACTGGGCCAAGAACGCCAAGGAGTTTCTCGCCGACCGGCATCCCAAGGCGCACAGCCCGCTCTATCGCGTCAAGCGGTTCACCACCGCCTACCGTCCCTACCCGCTGGTCGGGGTCATCACGCCGTGGAACTTCCCGTTCGCGATGCCCGGCCTTGACATTCCGCCGGCTTTGGCGGCCGGCGCGGCCGTGCTGCTCAAACCCTCCGAAGTGACGCCGCTGTCGGCGGTCGAGTTCGTGCGCGGTTGGGCCGAGATCGGTGCACCGCCGGTGCTCGGCCTGACCACCGGCTACGGCGACACCGGCCAGGCGCTGATCGAGCACGCCGACTTCCTGCAGTTCACCGGGTCGACGGCCACCGGGCGCAAGGTCGCGGTGGCGTGCGCGCAACGGTTGATTCCCTACGGTCTGGAGCTCGGCGGTAAGGACCCGGCGATCGTGTTGGCCGACGCCGACCTCGACCGCGCCGCCAACGGCATCGCGTGGGGCGGGATGTTCAACTCCGGCCAGGTCTGCGTGTCGGTGGAGCGGGTCTACGTCGAAGCGCCGGTCTATGACGAATTCGTCGCCAAGCTGGCGGCCCGGGTCGGTGACGTGCAGCAGGGCCAGGACAAGGACACCGGCGCCATGGCGACCGCGGCGCAACGCGACATCGTGGCACGCCATGTCGACGAGGCGACGGCCGCGGGTGCTCGAGTGGTCGCAGGCGGCAAGGCGACCGGTGTGGGAACCTACTTCGCCCCGACCGTGATCGCCGACGTCGACTCGTCCATGACGTGCATGACCGAAGAGACCTTCGGGCCGACCCTGCCCGTCATCAAGGTCGCTGACGAGACCGAGGCCATCCGGCTGGCCAACGACTCACCGTACGGATTGTCGGCCACGGTGTGGACAGGCGATAGGCGCCGCGGCGAGCGGCTGGCGCGTCGGCTGGAAGTGGGCGCGGTGAACGTCAACGACGCGTTGGTCAATGTCTTCTGTCCGGGGCTGCCGATGGGCGGCTGGAAAGAATCCGGCATCGGCTACCGCGCCGGTGGCGCTTCCGGAATCATCAAATATTGTCGGCAGCAAGCGATTACGTCGCCGCGGCTGCCCACTCAGAAGTCCGAATTGCTGTGGTACCCGTCGTCGAAACGCCGGATGGCGATCGCACTGGGGGCCATGCGTGCCTTCGCAGCACGAGGGCGGCGTCGGTTCGGTTCGCGGGCACGCGACTAAGAGGGCGCCCGCTCGTCAGAGTCGTGATCCCAAGTCTCGGGCAACAGCGGTATCGCCGGGCCGGCTCCGAAAGCGTTGCCGCGCAACCGGGCCAGTCCTGCTGCTCCCGCGTCGCTTCGCTGAGCTGTCCCGGTGAACCCCAGTGCTCCTGCCCCGGATTCCGAGCAGGCGGGTGTCGTTGTCTCGTCGGGCGTTTCGTAGTCGTCGGCGGCACCCAGCGTCATGGTGGCGTGGGCGTATTCCTTGATCTGGTCACGGCGCCGCAGGCGCGACCGCAGCGGTGCGCGAGCTGCCGGCGCGCGAGCCGAGACCGCCGTGGAAGCGCCGGCGGCTGGAGCCCTGGACTGGTCGCGGCCGGTCAGGCTGGGCCCGAAGCCTTCGGCGTGGCCCCCGGTCACCAGATAGGCCAACGTCTCGGCGCCGCCTGCCGGTAGTGCTGGCCCGGTGGTCGCTGCGCTTGCCAGGCCGGCGGAGGTCCCCGCCGAACCGGCGATACCGCTCGCGACACCGACGCCGAAGGCGACCGGCTCATGGGCCGGTCGGGCCACGATCGGGCGCCGCATCGGGACGGGCTGTGGCGCGGGCTGTTCGATGACCGGCTCCGGCGGTGGCACCTGCATCGATGCGATGAAGTCGTTGATGGCGTTGATCAGCAACGGCAGCACGATCGGGATCCGAACTGGAATCGTCACGATGAACAGGAGCGTTGACCAGAACACGATGTTCCAGAAGATGAACCAGAACCAGCGGTTGGCTTCCTCGATCGGATCCGTCGGCTCGTCGTCGTTGTTACCGGTTCCGTTGTCGGCGGCCAGGATCGGCGGCGCGGGGTCCGCGACGGGCAGCGACGCCAGGGCAGCGCCGGACGTCGCCTCGTAGGTCGCCATGACGGTGGCCGCCTGCACCCACATGCGGGCGTAGTCGGCCTCGTTGAGTGCGATCGGGATGGTGTTGATGCCAAAGAAGTTCGTGGCGGTCAGCACGCCGTGAATGGTGTGGTTGAGCGCCAGCTCTGCCATGGTCGGCATGGCGGCCAGGGCGGTGTTGTAGGCGGCGGCGACGACTTCGTGTTCGGTGCCGGTGCGGGCGCTATCGATGCTGGCGCGCGTCAGCCACTGCAGGTAGGGCACGTGCGCCGTGGTGTAGCTGACGGCGCTCCGGCCGTGCCAGGCCGCTGACCCGACGGCGCCCAGCACGGCGATCAGTTCAGCGGCCGCGGCAGAATATTCGCTGCTCAGCGCCGACCAGGCACCGGCGGAGGCCAGCAGGGCACCGGGGCCCGGCCCGCTGCTCAACAACGCGGAATGCACCTCCGGGGGAGATGCGATCCAACTACCGTTCACGCCGACACCAATTTCTACGAGCGAAACTGTAAATAATGTCAAGATAGCATTGCCTAAGCTAACTTCGACGGCGTTGCGGGTGATGAGAACGGCGGCGGACAGGCGCTGTGCGCCGGCGATAACCTGGGGTATGAGTCCCAAAACCACGTTCCGGGTCGCCCGTGTGTACGACGAACCCCGTGCCGAGGATGGTGAACGGATCCTTGTCGATCGGCTGTGGCCGCGGGGCTTCCGCAAGGACGACCCGCGGGTGGGGCACTGGTACAAAGACGCCGCGCCGTCGAACGAACTGCGCCATTGGTACAACCATCAGCCCGAGCGTTTCGACCAGTTCGTCAGCCGCTACGAAGACGAACTGCAGACCGCGAAGGGGGCCGCCGGGTTCGCCGGCCTGCGCGCTCTGGCCCGCGGCAAGAAGACTGTCACCCTGGTGACGGCGAGCCGGGACGTGGAGGGAAGTCACGCGGAGGTGTTGGCCAAGCTGTTGGCCCGACAGTGAACTAGCTGCGCCCCGCGGTGGTGATCGCCATCCCAATCGGAATGCTCACCACCAATGCCGCCAGGAAAAGCCGGTAGGCGAGCAGGGCCCAACCCCGACGCGTGCTGCGCCGAACCCGGTAGAGCCACCAGGCCAGCACGATGAACAGCAGCCCAGAACCCGCATAGAACACCGCGACGTGGTCGGTGACGACGCCGACCACGATGGCGGCGCCGGACAGGTTGAACGCCGCGGCACCCAGCGTTGCTTCGCGAGGTGACGGCGAGGTGGCCGGCAGCAGTGCTTGGCCGGATCCGATCACCAGTTGGCCGGCCCCGAGTACCAGAACCAGGTAGGCCACCGCCCAGACCCCGTGACGGGTGGGCGCAGGGGCCGCGATGGCGGCGGCTATCGCGCCACCGACCACGATCGCGGTGGCGCCGGCTACCGCGAACGGTTTGAACGCGCCCCACTGCTCCCACAGCTGCACCGGAATCGGCCGCTGCGACGGGTGATCGGGGCGCGCGTCGACCGCATCGTTCATGATCAAGCCTCCCGAGTCAGAGATTACCGAGGCTGTCTAAAGTTATCGGGTGACCTCAGACTCTCCGGCCGCTCGACCGCGGCTGCAGCGGGAGATCTGGGTACTGCTCGTCGCGAACTTCTTGATCGCGCTTGGCTACGGACTGGTATCCCCGGTACTGCCGGTCTATGCGCGTCATTTCGGGGTGAGCATCTCCGCGACTACATTCCTCATCACCGCGTTCGCGCTGACACGATTGCTCTTCGCGCCGGTCAGCGGACTGCTCATTCAACGGCTGGGCGAGCGCTGGGTGTACGTGGCGGGCCTGTTGATCGTCTCGGTGTCGACCACGGCCTGTGCCTTCGTGCAGAACTACGGCCAGTTGCTGTTCTTCCGTGCGCTCGGCGGCGTCGGATCGACGATGTTCTTCATCGCCGCGGTGGGCCTGATGATCCGGATCAGCCCGGAGGACGCTCGCGGCCGAGTCGCGGGGTTGTTTGCCACTGCGTTCCTGCTGGGCACGGTGGGCGGACCGGTGTTGGGCAGTCTGACGGCAGGTTTCGGCCTCAGCGCGCCGTTCTTGTTCTACGGTTCGGTGTTGATCGTGACGGCCACCGGCGTCTTCGTCAGCCTGCGCCACTCACATCTGGCCGAAGCGGCCGAATCGGAGGGGCCGACGGTGTCGGTGCGGACGGCGCTGGGCAATCGCGCGTACCGCTCAGCGTTGTTGGCGAACTTCGCCACCGGCTGGTCGGTCTTCGGTCTGCGGGTCGCGTTGGTGCCGTTGTTCGTCACCGAAGTCCTGGGCCGCGGTGCCGCCTTCGCCGGCCTGACGCTGGCGGTGGTAGGGGTCGGCAACGTCTGCGCGGTACTGCCCAGCGGTCAGCTCTCCGACCGGATCGGTCGCAAGGGGCTGCTGATCGCCGGGCTGGCCGCGTCGGGCGTAACGACAGTCTTGCTGGGCGCGAGCGCATCGCTGGTGGTGTTCTTGGTGGTGGCGTATCTGACCGGGGTGGCATCGGGTATCTACGGGTCGCCGCAGCAAGCCGTCATCTCCGACTTGGTCGGCAACCAGGCCCGGGCGGGCACGGCGGTGGCGACCTATCAGATGATGGCTGATTTCGGGTCGATCGTGGGTTCGTTTGTGGTCGGCCAGATCGCCGAGCGGATGTCCTTCGAGTGGGGTTTTGCGGTCAGCGGTGCGGTGTTGCTGGTGGCGGCGCTCACGTGGCTGTGGGCACCGGAGACCAGGGACAGCGACCCGATCGGCGGGCTGGCCGACGCGACCTGGCTAGGCTCGGTTGATGGTGACACTGGACCGGCTGGTCAACGTGGTGGGCAGCTACGGGGTTCGGCTGAGGTTCTGCTCCATCCCGAGGACGACGCGGCTGAGCAGTGTCGTGATGCACGAGGTGACCGGTGAGCGCGTCGTTGTCGGCGACGTCCTGTTGGCGGTCGGCGCCCGCTCGGTAAAGGAGGCGGTGCGCTGGGCGGTGGCCGCCAAGGCCGTCGCGGTTCTGGTGCGCGACGTCGACGACAAGACCTCGTTCGTGGGCGAGGGTGAGTCGCTTGCCGTGCTGGTGGTGGACGCAGCGGTGTCCTGGAGCGAGTTGGCCGCGGTGGTCTACGGACTGGTGCTCGAAGGTCGTGAGACCGAGTCGGGCCGTGGGCCAACGGATCTTTTCGCTGTGGCCGACAGTCTCGCCGAAGCGGTGGGCGGTGCGGTCACCATCGAGGATCAGCTGGGCAGGGTGCTGGCCTACTCGCGTGGACAGCGGCACGCCGACCCGGCGCGGTCGGCGACAATCCTGAACCGGCAGGAGTCCGAGCCGCTTCGCGAGTTGTTCGAAAAGCAAGGCGTATTAGCGCATTTGGATATCAAGGACGAGCCGCTGTTCGTCGCGGCCGACCCCGAGTACGGCTTGACCGGCCGCATGGTGGTGGCGGTGCGTGCCGGCCGGGAGACGCTGGGCGCGGTATGGGTGGCCTGCCCGGGCCCGTTGAAAGGTGACCAGCTGACCGCACTGGGCGACGGTGCTCGCACGGTGGCATTGCACGTGCTGCGGTCACGGGCCAGTGCTGATCTGGAGCGGCAAGTCGAATCCGACTGGGTAACCAGACTTTTGGATGAGCAGACGGAGCCGGACGATGCTGTCGCCCTGGTCGCCAGGCTGGGCCTGCCGCAGGCTTCGTTGCGGGTGATCGCCGTGCACACCCGGATCGCCACGCAACCGCACGCCGGGCTGCTGCTGGCTTTCGAGGCCGTCACCACGGGCTTCGGGTGGTCACGCCCAGGTCGCAGCGCCCTGGCCGCCAACACTGTCTACACCTTGCTGCCCGCTGCGGACGCCGCCGCGGCTCGGCAGTGGCTGCGAGTCCTGGCCGGCGCCCTGCCACCGCACGCCAGCGTGTGGGCCGGGATCAGTGCGGTCGCCACGGTCACCGAGCTGGCCGCCGCGCGCCGCGAGGCCGAGGAATGCCTCACGCTGCACGAAGCCGGCCCGCCCGGGAGCGTTCCGCCGGCCTACGACGAGTCCTGGGACGAGGTCGTGCTGCGCCGGCTGCACACCGCGGCGCGAGCCGGGCGGGTGCCCACCCGCGGGCCGGTCGCAGAGCTACGTCACCACGACGCGGCCCACCACACGCCCTATGTGTCCACGCTGCGCGCTTGGCTCGACGCCCAAGGCGACTTGGCCCGGGCCGCTGAGCAGCTGGGCGTGCACGAGAACACAGTCCGCTACCGGCTGCGCAAGATGGCCGAGGTGACGCCACTGGGGTTGGAGGATCCGCGGACCCGATTCGCGGCGATGATCGAGCTCGCGGCGGGTGACATGTCGGAACTCGACAAACAGTGACGCTGCTGTTGTGCGATTCGGTTAAACCGGGTGTCTGAGGACAGTCGCATCATGGAGTGATGGGTGCACCCGACCGAATCGACGGCGCACCACGATCGGTGATCGTGGTGGGCGCCGGCGTCGTCGGGTTGTCCACCGCCTGGTTTCTGCAGGAGCGCGGTGTTGAAGTCACCGTGGTCGACCGTGTCGGGGTGGCGGCCGGATCCTCGTGGGGCAACGCCGGCTGGATCTCCCCCGCACTGGCGATTCCGCTTAACGAACCCGCCAACCTGCGTTTCGGGCTGCGGTCCCTGCTGAGCCGGTCCGCACCGCTGCAGGTGCCACTCAACGCCGGCCCGGCACTGTGGGCGTTCTTGGCGCGCTTCGCGGCGAACAGTCGTCCCGCGGCCTGGCGCCGCGCAGTGCAGGCCAACGCGCCTCTGAGCGCGGAATGCATTGAGGCCTATGACGTTCTGCTCGCCAACGGGGTAGACGCCCCGGTCACCGATGCGCCCATCACCGCGATCTTCCGTACCTCGGCTGACGCCGAGCGACTGCTCGACGAGTTGCGCCGGTTCTCCGAGGCCGGCCAGCCGGTGTTCGGCACCGAACTGACCGGTGCCGCACTGGCCGAGCGGGTGCCGCTGGCGTCCTCGGCGGTCGCTGCCGGGGTGCAGATCGACGGCCAGCGCTTCCTCGACCCCGGCCGGTTCGTGACCGCGCTGGGGCGCACGGTGGTGCAGCGCGGCGCCGTCCTGCATGTTCTCGACGTCGCCGACGTGTCGCCCCGCGGTGATGGGGTGGCCGTGACCAGCAGCGACGGCACCACTTTGACAGCCGATGCGGCGGTGATAGCCAGCGGTGCCTGGCTGTCGCGGCTGGCAGCGCGCTGGGTCCGCGTGCCGGTGCGGGCCGGGCGGGGCTACTCCTTCTCCGTGCCGGTCGACGGGCCGGTCACCGGGCCGATCTACCTGCCCGATGCCCGGGTGGCCTGCACGCCGTTGAATGCCAGGCTTCGGGTCGCCGGAACCATGGAGTTCGGCGACCCCGACGCCCCGGTCGTCCCGGCCCGCATCGAAGCCATCGTCGCCGCCACCCGCCCCCTGCTCGACGGTGTCCGCTGGGATGAGCGCTCCGACGTGTGGGTGGGTCCCCGCCCGGTCAGCCCCGACGGGCGGCCCCTGGTGGGGGAGGTGTGTTCGCGCACCGTTTACGTCGCCGGTGGGCATGGCATGTGGGGCATGACGCACGGTCCGGTGACGGGCCGATTGTTGGCCGAGCAGATCACCACCGGCAAACAGTCCGCCGTGCTGCGTGAACTCGATCCCTTGCGCTGACCCGCTCGGGTCGGTGAATTTTTCGAACCAAGTGCTGTTGTGAAGGAGAACTGTCGATGACTGATACGAACGGTGTCTGGATGACCCAGCAGGCCAAGGACCGGCTGCTGGCGGAGCTGGCGGAACTGTCTGCACCGCAGGATGTTTCGGGCGGTGAAGATATCAATGATCAAAAGGCTCGCCAAGCTCGTATCCACCAGATACACGACCTGCTGGCGGTCGCGGTCGTCGGAGAGGACCCGCCGGACGACGGGGTCGCCGAGCCCGGCATGGTGCTCACCGTGCGCTACAGCGACGGAGACACCGAGACCTTCCTGCTCGGGGTGCGCGATGACGACCAGAGCGGGTTGGAGGTCTACTCGCCGCAGTCGCCGCTGGGCATGGCGATCACCGGAGCCCGGCCGGGAGAGGAGCGCAGTTACCAGGTGCCCAGCGGGGCCAACGTGACGGTGACGCTGCTCGACGCGGTGCCCTACGGACTGCATCAGACCCAGCATCCGGCCTGAACGCAGGCCAACTGAGTAGCTGTTTTGAACCTTGGTGCGGCTGTGGTGTAGCTTCGATGAGCACGACAACGCGGGGCTATGGCGCAGCTGGTAGCGCACCACACTGGCAGTGTGGGGGTCAGGGGTTCGAGTCCCCTTAGCTCCACTCATTTCGATGGGTGTCCGGTTCACTCTGTGCTGATCGCGCAGAATGGGGACCGGATCGCCTGGTGAACATAGAGTCACAAAGCCTGATCCGCATCGTTACGCTAACGAGTCAATTGGTCGGCGCGGTAACTTACAAGCCTGTGATACGGTTCTTTTGCAGTCAGAAGATTGCGTGTCCGGGGGGGCTGGTTACTAATCATCGGAGTTTACGTGAAGAGCCTCGGGAGACTCGGTAAAGCGATATTCGCCGGTATCGGCTTTTATGCAAGCGGGTTGATTCTCAGCGGTCAGGCGGGCGCTGTTCCCGTCGTGCACCTGCCCCTTGGGGGGCCGGTGTGTGCGGGTGGCGTGGTCGCTCTCTCCTCCGCCGAGGGGGCGGCGCCTGGTGCCGCGCCGGTTGCCGCGCCGGCCGACGCGACATTGGCGGCTGCGGCCGGGGTGCCTTGTGGGCCAGCTGCGGCTGACCTGACCACTCTTGCTGGTCCTGTGCCGATGGGGTTGCCTGGACCGGTGGCTCCGATCCCGATCGCCCCGATTCCGGTGGTCCCCGGATTGCCGCCGCCCGTACCGCTGGTGGCGCCGGGGCCGGCCGGAGCCGCTGCGGCGAGTCCGATCGCGGGATTGATGACAGACGCCATCAGCGCCCCGATCGGTCTGGCTGGCGGCACTAAATAGCACGTGCCAGAAAAGGGTCCGCGAACTTTGTGTTCGCGGACCTTTTCTGTTGCGGCGGCATTGCGAAATCGTGCGACGATAATTTATTTGTAGAACCGTTATTTCAATGCGACTGGACTGTTACGAAAGGCTGTTATTCGAAACGGTGTGAACGGTGCGATTACGGTTTCACCAGCCGACGTGGCGTACCGGCGCAGTAAGCGGCGATGTCGTCGACGATATCGCGATAAAACACGTTCATGCAGTTCTCGGTCACGTAGCCCAGGTGCGGGGTCAGCACGGTGTTGTCCAGCGTGGTCAGCGGGTGCCCGGCCGGCAGCGGCTCCTGGTCGTAGACGTCGAGGCCCGCCCCCCGGATCCGGTGGGTGCGCAGTGCGTCGATCAGTGCCGCCTCATCGATCAACCCGCCGCGTGAGGTGTTGACCAGGATCGCGCTGGATTTCATCGCCGCCAGCTCGGCGCGGCCGACGAGGCCGCGGGTCGTCTCGGAGAGCACCATGTGGATCGATACCACGTCGGCGCTCTCGAACAGACGGCGCCGGTCCACCAACTGCGCCTGCGCCTCGGCGGCCCGCGCTGGGGTCAGGTGTGGGCTCCACGCCGTCACCCGCATGCCGTAGGCGTGGCCCACCGATGCGACCAGCCGGCCGATGCGGCCCAGCCCCACCAGTCCGAGCGTCGCACCGGCCAGATCAGCGCCGACGGTCAGCTGCCACCGCCCGGCCCGCAGCGCCGCGTCCTCGACGAGCAGATGACGTTGCAGGGCGTGGATCAACGCCCAGGTGAGTTCGACAGTCGGCGTGATGGCGCCGCCCGTCCCACACACCGTGATGCCGAGCCGGTGGGCCGCGGCCACGTCGATGGCGGCGTTGAACGGCCCGGTGGTGACCAGCAACTTCAACGCCGGCAGCCGGGACAGCAGATCGGCGCCGATCGGCGTGCGTTCGCGCATCGCCACCACCACCTCGCAGTCGGCTAGGTGGGCCACCAGTTCGTCACCGGGAGCGTGGTGTTCGCGGATCGCCCGCAGATCCACGGGCCGGGGGATGGGCGACCAGTCCACCGTGTCGGCGATGCCCTGGTAGTCATCGAGTACCGCGATACGCAGGGGTGACGTGGAGGCGGCCACCTTCAGAACGCGTCCGGGTTGTGCTGGACCGCCTCGGGAACCGGATGTTGATAGAGGCGAGAGGCGTTCTCCCAGGTCAACTTCCGGATTACGTCGGGTGGCAGGGTGCCGATCTCCTCGTGGATCACCCGCTGGGTGTTCGGCCATGTCGAGTCGCAGTGCGGGTAGTCGGCTTCCAGCAGGATGTGGTCGGTCCCGATGCGCTCGTGCTGGCAGAACGACGACTGATCCTCGACCGCGCAGAACCAGAAGTTGCGCTGCAGCACCTCGGCGGGGGAGAGCTTCTCGCCCAGCGCCTTCCACGTTCCGTACATGTCGTGGTAGCTCAGCATGTGGTCGAGACGGTCCAACAACCCTGCGACCCAGCCGATCCCGCCCTCGGACAGACAGATCTTCAATTCGGGGAAGCGGCTGGGCAACCCGGAGTACAGCCAGTCGACCGCCGCGGAGATGGCGTAGGCGAAGAACAGGACGCCCGCCACGTCGGGCGGCGCGTCATCGGTGGTCGACGGCGAGGTACCCGACGAACCGATGTGCAGATTGATCACGGTGCCGGTTTCCGCGCAGGCGGCGATCATCGGATCCCAATGCCCGGAGTGAATGGTCGGCAGCCCCAACATGGCCGGATTCTCGCTGAAGGTGACGGCGCGAAAGCCTCGTTCGGCGTTCTCGTAGATCATGGCAGCGCCGACCTCGGGATCCAGCAGCCAGGGCAGCTGACAGCCGATGATGCGGGCGGGGTAGGAGCCGGCCCACACCTCATGGTGCCAGTCGTTCCATGCCCGCACCGAGGCCAGCGCCAGGTCCCGGTCGCCGGTGGTCAACTGCAGGCGCTGGCCGGCGAACCCGGGTAGGAAGGAGGGAAAGTTCAGTGAGGCGTAGACGCCGTTGAGGTCCATGTCCTTGATGCGTGCGTGAATATCCCAGGCGCCGCGGCGCATCTCGTCGAATCTGGCCGGCTCGAAGCCGTACTCCGACACCGGACGCCCCACGACGGCGTTGAACCCGACGTTGGGCAGCGATTGGCCGTCATACATCCAGGTCTGGCCGCCGGTGTCGGTCTCGACCACCCGCGGCGCCCGGTCTGCCAGCTTGCGCGGCACTCGGCCGAGGAAGGTGTCCGGCGGTTCGACGATGTGGTCGTCCACTGAGATCACCGTGTAGCGCCGTTGTGCGCGTGGCGGTTCGGGCAGGAAGGTCACGGTGCGTTCCGCCCCGGCCTTGGCGGTGGTGAAGCTCAGGTCGGAGCTGAGCTCGTCGATCGATTTCACCCATGAACCTCGTTTTCGGGCCAGGCGATCGCAAGCGCGGTGGAGTCGGGCGAAGCGGGTCGCCGTGGGGGCTCAGTCGAGCACATGCCGGTCGGCCTTGATGGTCATGCGGGCCGCGCCGGCCCAGTACACGTCGGCGGCGCGTTCGATCAACGACGCCTGCATCCCGGCCATGTCGGATCGCTTCATCGGCGTGGGCGTCCGGCCGGTCAACATGACGTGATAGGCCAGCTTGCACACCCGCTCGATGGTGGCCGACCGGTAGACCGCCTCTGCCAGGGTCCGTCCGGTGGCGATCACTCCGTGCGAAGCCAGGATCGCCAGGTTCGCGTTGCCGATGCGCTCGGCCAGATCCCGGGCCCGCGAAACGGTGTCCACCTCGCCGTCGTAGTCCTCGACGAAGCACAGGTCATCGAGGAACAGCGAGCCGGTCTGGTGGACCAGGTCGGGCAGCGTCTGCAGCGACGCCAACAGGCTCACGTAGTAGGGGTGGTTGTGGACCACCACACGTGCGTCGGGGCGGGAGCGGTGCAGTTCGGTGTGGATATGAATGGCGGGCGTGACATCCCAGCGGCCCGTGAGGATTCCGCCGTTCTCATCGACGGTGCAGATGTCGGAGGCGGTGAGTTCGGCCCACCACAGGCCCCACGGATTGACCAGCATGTCGGTCTGGCCAGGGGGCTGCCAGGTGATGTGGCCGGCCAGGTTCTCGGCGAAGCCGATATCGGCGAGATGGCGAAACGCGATGGCCAGCGCCTGGGTGTTGCTCAGCTCGACGCCGATCGGCGGAACCACCGACGGCGACCAGACCGCCGAGCCGCCGGGACGGGCGCACTCGAGGTCGACGGACTCCGTCATGGACAAATCATATGGAAATAAGGGGCCCCGTCAACGGAGTCGGTAAGTTCCTCAGAACTGCGGGTCCCCGGCGCTGGGAAGCCCCCGGGGCCGGACCATGGCGGGATCGACGATCCCGGAGCGACCGGGGTAGTGCTGGGCGTGCAGCAGGTGTGCTGCGGCGAGGTCTCGGGCGCGCTGGGCATCGCCGACATCGATGGCGTCGATCACCTGACGGTGGTCCTCCAAGACGGCGCGCCGCTCGGGAACGGGCACCGTTGAATGGTCGGTGACCTGGCTGGACCAGCTTTGCTCGTGAGCCGACCACAGGGCTTCGAGCGCGCCCGCCATGACGAGCATGGTGGCATTGCCGCAGTGGGTGACCAGGGCTTCGTGGTAGCGGCGGCTGGCAGAGGTGGCCTTCTGCAGGTCGTCGACCGCGGCCACCGATTCCTCGTGCAACCGGCGCAGAATGGGCACCACCGTGCTCTTGCGGTCCGGCCGCCCCGCGCACAGTGCCGCGCAGGCCGGTTCGACCTGGAGGAGCGCGGTCCCGACGTCGGCGAGAGTGACCTGTTGCGATCCCAATACCAGGCCCATGGTGTAGGCGACATTTGCTGGAGTGGGTCGATGGATCACCGCGCCGCCCCGTTTGCCGCGGCGCACGGTGAGCAGTCCCTCGGCTTCGAGGATGCGCATGGCCTCGCGCAGAGACGGCTTGCTGATGGCGAACTCGACCAGGAGTTCGTCCTCTTTGGGGAGTACGTGATCGTCGGTCAGCTCGCCGGCCAGGATGCGCCGGCGAAGCTCGTCGGCGACCTGTTCGGCGAGCCGCCGGAAGCGAACGGTGGGAGCTGCCACGCGTCGAGTGTGCCAGACCAAGCCCCTGTCCCGGCTTGCTCGAATCGCTCACTTCCAAATGATTCGTGGCATACGATCGCGCTGCGAGAAGGGGACCATGGCGTGCAGCACTGGACTGTCGGCGACGTTGACATCCATGCGGTCCTGCAGGCGGTCATACCGATCCCACCTTCCGTGTTGTTCACGGCGGCATCCGAGCGTTTCCTAGAAGGTTCGCTGGCGGACTACTGCGACGCCGCGGGCAACATCTTGATGGCGATCCAGTCCTATCTGATCGCGGCTGAGTCATCGTGCGTGCTGGTCGACACCTGCTTCGCCGAAAGCTTCCTGCGGACCCGCAACATTGCGGACCTCTTCGAGGACTCGCTGGCGGCTACCGGATTCGCTCCCGGCGACATCACCGCGGTGGTGTGCACGCATCTGCACCGCGACCACGCCGGTGGCAACACCGTGGAGCAGGGTGGGCAGTGGGTGCCGAGATTCGCCGGTGCCGACTACCTGGTGACCGCGGCCGAGCACGCGCACTGGAGCGCATGCACCGGTGAGGACCGGGTGGCGCCGGAATGCGTTGCGCCGCTGGCGCAGCACGGCAAGCTTCGGCTGGTCGGGCCGGATCATCAGCTGACCGAGACGGTCCGGCTCGTCGCCACCGCGGGCCACACCCCTGGTCACGTGTCGGTGCGCATCGAATCCGCCGGAGCGGTGGCCTACATCAGCGGCGACGTCGTGCACCATCCGGTCCAGATCGGCGACCCCGAGATCGGTGCCCGGCCCGACGCCGACCCGAGTGCCGCACGCGCCAGCCGGCTGGACCTGCTGCGCCGCGTCGCCGACGAGCGGGCGCTGCTGCTCGGATCGCATTTCGCTGCCCCGTCGGGCGGCTACATCAACAGCACCGGGGAGCGTTTGGCGTGGCAACCGCTGGTAGAGCGAGAGGGAGCACGATGACCGAGACACAGCACCTGCTGCCGGAGGGGTTCGACTTCACCGACCCCGCCCTCATCGGCGAGCGGATCCCGCACGAGGAATTCGCCCTGCTGCGCAAAACACGGCCGATCTGGTGGAACGCACAACCCTTCGGCGCGTCCGGCTACCCGGATGAGGGCTACTGGGTCGTGACCAAGCACGCCGACGTACGGGCGGTCTCGTTGCAGGACGAGGTGTTCTCCTCGCACGAGAACACCTCGCTTATCCGGACGAACACCACCAACAATCAAGAACTCCACGACGCCAGCCGCGACAACATCATGCTGTTTCTCGACGGGCCCAAGCACGCCAAGCTGCGCCGGATCGTCTCCCGGGGTTTCACGCCCCGAGTGGTGGCCGGCATGCGAGATTCGCTTGACCGCCAAGCCAGAGAGATCGTCACCGCCGCCGCCGAGCACAACACCGGTGACTTCGTCACCGAGGTGGCCTCGCAGCTGCCGTTGGCGACCATCTGCGAGTTGATCGGTGTCCCCGCAGACGAGCGCCAGCAGGTCTTCGACTGGAGCAACCGGCTGGTGGGCGGGGGCAACGGTGAACCGGAAGCCGGAGCCGACGGAATCCAAGCCTCCGCCGAACTGTTGGGCTATGCCTATCAGATGGCCGAAGACCGCAAGGCGCACCCGCGCGACGACATCGCGACGGCCCTGGTGACCGCGACCATCGACGGTGAGGAGCTGACTGCGCTGGAATTCGGCTACTACGTGATGATGTTGATGGTGGCCGGCAACGAGACCACCCGCAATGCCACCTCGCAGGGGATGCTGGCGTTTTTCGACCACCCCGATCAGTGGCGGTTGTTCGTCGAGGAACGCCCCACCACCATGGCCGAAGAAGTGGTGCGCTGGGCGACGCCGATCATCTCCTTCCAGCGCACGGCGTTACGCGACGTCGAACTCGGCGGAGTGCAGATCCGCAAAGGCCAGCGGGTCGGCATGTTCTACGGCTCGGCCAACTACGACGACGAGGTATTCGACGACCCGTTCAGGTTCGACATCCGGCGAAGCCCCAACCCGCACTTGGGTTTCGGTGCCCCGGGAGCGCACTACTGCATAGGGGCCAATCTCGCCCGGATGCAGATCAACCTGATCTTCGGTGCGCTGGCAGACATCATTCCCGACATCCACCAGCTGGATCGCCCGTCACGGTCGGTGCTGCCCTGGATCAACGGTATCGACGCCATGCCAGTGGAATTCGGCAGCGCTGGGACGTCCTAGCGGACGCCCAGCGGCCCGCGTCACTCCTTGATGATCACCGGGTCGCCGATGTTGACCCGGTCGAAGTACCACTCCGCATCGGTGGGGCTCAGGCCGACACAGCCGTGGCTGACGTTCTCCAGGCCCAGGGAGCGCAGCGCCCAGGGTGCGGCGTGGATGTAGAGCCCGCGTCGGGTGATGCGTACCGCCTGTTCGACCTCGAAGCGGTAGCCCTCTGCGGAGTCGATCGGGATCCCCACGCTGCTGGAGTCCATCAGGACCTTGCGGTCCTTGCCCAGCACGGTGTAGTTACCCGTCGGCGTCTCGTATTCGGTCTTGCCCATGGTGGCGGGCATGACGCCGTCTTCGCCCCAGTGCGGGCGGTGGTGCGGCGTGGGCAACGGGCCGGCCTCGTCGCCGTCAACCGTCACGGTAAAGGTGTGCGCGGAGATGCTGGCGACGCCGACAACCTTTGCGCCCGTGCTGAAATCGACAGAGAGCTTGCCCACCGACAGTGCCACCGCACTGTGTGCCGGCCAGTAGTGGTCGGGGACCCACTGCACTTCGGTGTCGTCGACCCAGTCGAACGTTCCGGTCATCGGCGGGTTGGACCGCACCGCGATGGTGCGCTCGGCGGCCCGGCGGTCGATCACCGGTGCGGAGAAGGTCACCACGACCGGGTGCGCCACGCCGACGACAGCACCCGACGCCGGCTGGATCGATGCGATCCCCGCGCCGGGCGGCTGGCTGGCCGCGGCCGAACTTGTTCCGGGCGGCGTCACGAGCGTTGTGACCGCGACCCCGATCACCACCATTGCTGAGCGCACCGATGTCCACATCGTCGGCATACCTTCCCGATCTTCCTACCTTGGGCTGTTGCCGTTGATGGTAGGGAGATTCGCGTCGATAAGCCGCTCGTACATGCCCACGAGTCGGTCAAGGCTTCATTAAGGTTTGGACACGGCCCGGCGCCGCTGTCAACAGCAGCGCGCCCCCGGATCGCCGTCGTGACGGTGCCGCCAGTAGTCGCGCTCGGAGAGCACCGGTTCGCCGGGATGAGCGCGGCGGCGGTACTCCAGGTAGCGGTGGTAGTGGTTGTCGCCCAACAGTGATGCCCAGTACCAGCCRATGTGGCGAGCGGCGCGCGCTAACCCGTGCAGCGGGCGTCCCATTGCGCCTGCACCTTTCGTTCGGCCGCCGTGGGGGTCAGCCCGGCAGGCGCGAATCGCTTCGACGGCACCGGTGGCGGCTCGGAGGTCGACGCTGTTCCGCGAACGGCCCGAATCGACACCATGATTCCGGCCACCACCACCACCGCCACCACCGAGGCGAACACGATCGACAAGGTGCCCTGGATGAAAGTGTTGCGGACGACATCGTGCAGCTGCGCCGCGTTGGCCGCAGATCCGAACGACGTCTCGCCGGCCCGTTCGGCGGCCCGATAGGCGAAGTGCTGCGTCCAGTAGCCCACCCGAGGATCGCCCGAGAAGATCTTCTGCCACGAGGCCGTCATGGTGACGGCCAGATCCCACAGCAGCGGAATGCCCGGAATCAGCGCCCATTTCAGGCCTGATTTCCCCTGTCCCTTCTTGATCACGATCACCGTCACTACGGTCAGCGCGATCGCGGCCAGCAACTGGTTGGCGATACCGAACAGCGGGAAAAGGGTGTTGATTCCGCCGAGCGGATCGGTGACGCCCATCAACAGGATCGAACCCCACCCGGCGACCACGGCCAGACTGCAAACCCACGCCCCGATCCGCCAACTCGGGTTGGACAGCCGGCGCAGCGGTCCGCCCAGGTTGCTCAACGCGTCGCCGAGCATGAATCGGGCCACCCGGGTGCCGGCGTCCACGGTGGTCAGGATGAACAGCGCCTCGAACATGATCGCGAAGTGGTACCAGAAGGCCTTCAGGCCCGGTCCGCCGAACACCCGCCCCAACACATCGGCCATGCCCAGCGCCAGGGTGGGGGCCCCGCCGGTACGCGACACGATCGACTGTTCGCCGACCGACGTGGCGGCCTCGGTGATCTGGTCGGCGGTCGCCGGGGACCCGCCGAGCCCGAGCCCGTTGACGTAAGCGGCGGCGCTCTCGGCGCTACCGCCGGTCGCGGCGACCGGGGCGTTGAGGGTGAAGAACAGGTGCTGGTCCAGAATCGACGCGGTGATCAGCGCCATCACCGCCACGAAAGACTCGGTGAGCATGCCCCCGTAGCCGATCAGGCGCATCTGGCTCTCTTTTTCCAGCAGTTTCGGGGTGGTACCCGAGGCGATCAGCGAATGGAATCCCGACAGCGCGCCACAGGCGATCGTGATGAACAGGAACGGGAACAGCGACCCCGCGAACACCGGTCCTTCGCCGGTGCGGGCGAACTCCGAGACGGCAGGCGCCGCCATCAGCGGCCGGGCGATCAGGATGCCGACGGCCAGCAGGATGATGGTGCCGACCTTCATGAACGTGGACAGGTAGTCACGCGGTGCGAGCAGCAGCCACACCGGCAGCACCGAGGCGGCGAAGCCGTAGCCGATGATGCACCAGGACAACGTCACCGGGGACAGCGTGAACCATGCGACACCCCAAGAGGTTTCGGCGACCCACTTGCCCGATGCGACGGCACCCAGCAGAGCCACGATGCCGATCAGGGACACCTCGGACACCCGGCCCGGCCGCAAGAATCGCAGGTAGAACCCCATGAACAGGGCGATCGGAATGGTCATCGCGATGGAGAACACGCCCCAAGGACTGACCGCCAACGCCCGCACCACGATCAGCGCAAGCACCGCGATCAGGATCACCATGATGACCAGCACGCCGATGATCGCGGCCGCACCGCCGACGACGCCCAGTTCCTCGCGGGCCATCTGTCCCAAGGAGCGGCCCCGTCGGCGCACCGAGCACCACAACACCAGGTAGTCCTGTACACAACCGGCCACCACTGCGCCGATGATGATCCAGATGGTCCCCGGCAGGTAGCCCATCTGAGTGGCCAGCACCGGGCCGACCAGCGGACCTGCGCCGGCGATCGCCGCGAAGTGGTGGCCGAACAGCACCCGCCGATCGGTCGGCAGATAGTCGGTACCGTCCTCGAAGATCTCCGCCGGCGTGGCGTGGTCATCGCGGGGGCGCACGATCTTGCGCTCGATAAACCTTGCGTAGAAACGGAATCCGATGGTGTAGGTGCAGACCGCGGCGATCACGAACCACACCGCGTTCACCGACTCGCCGCGGGCGAACGCGATCGATGCCCACGCCACCGCCCCCGCGACCGCAAGCGCACCGAACACGACCTTGTGCCGTGCGGAGATCGGCGAGCGATCGATGACCGCCACTGCGGGCAGCTCGGGGTCGGTGTGCACATAGGTCACCGGTCCGTCGTGTCGCTCGACTACCTCTGTCGCCGTCGGTGCGGCCACAAGTACCTCCTCGGGGGCCTTCTCCGATGCCCGAGGGGCAGCGGTTTCCGAGCGGAACGATAACTTGTCCTAGATTCTCAACTACTAGATTTCCAGTAACGGCGGCGAAGGGGTCTGCATGGATATCAACGGTAAGAAGGTCATCATCGTCGGCGGGGCCTCTGGGATGGGCCGCGCCACCGCGGAGCTGCTGGCTGCCGGCGGGGCAGATGTCGCGGTGCTCGACCGGGAAGGCTCGGAGGGCAAGCAAGTCGCAGACGGCTTCGGCGGTGCCTTCTATCCGGTGGACATCACCGACTTCGACGCCACCGAGAAGACTCTGGCCGCGGCGGTCGAGGGCCTGGGCGGGCTGCACGTCATCGTCACCACGGCCGGCGGGGGTATCGCCAAACGCACTTTGAGCAAGTCCGGCCCGCACGACCTGGAGTCCTTCCGTGCGGTGATCGACCTGAACCTGATCGCCACGTTCAACATCAACCGGCTGGCCGCCGCGCACATGAGCACCAACGAGCCCGAAGACGAAGAACGCGGTGTCATCATCAACACGGCGTCGATCGCGGCCTTCGAGGGCCAGATCGGCCAGGTCGCCTACACCGCCGCCAAGGCGGGTGTGGCCGGTATGGCCCTGACCATGGCTCGCGACCTCGGTTCGGTGGGCATCCGGGCGTTGGCGATCGCGCCGAGCCTGTTCGCCACCGGCCTGACCAAGGGCATTCCCGAGGAGTTCGCCAGTGCCCTGACCCGCGACGCTGCGTTCCCCAAGCGCCTGGGCCGGCCCGAGGAGTTCGCCAAGTTGGTTGCCGCAGTCGTCGACAACCCGATGCTCAACGGACAATGCCTGCGGCTCGACGCCGGGCAGCGGTTCGCCCCCAAGTAAACGAAAGCCAGGAGATTCCCCATGGGCATTGGATTGACCGACGACCACCGCGAACTTGCCGAGGTGGCCCGCGGATTCTTGACCGCACAGAAGGCCCGCTCGGAGGCCCGTGCGCTGCTGGACGCCGCCGAGGAGACTCGGCCCCCGTTCTGGACCGAACTGGCGTCCCTGGGCTGGCTGGGCCTGCATATCGGCGAGGAATACGGCGGCTCCGGTTTCGGCCTGCCCGAGTTGGTGGTGGTGATCGAGGAGCTGGGCCGCGCAGTGGCCCCGGGTCCGTTCGTCCCGACCGTCATCGCCTCCGCGGTGATCGCCGCGGCCGGCAGCCCCGAGCAGCAGGCCCGCCTGCTGCCCGGCCTGATCGACGGTTCGGTCACCGCCGGAGTGGGCCTGGCCGGCGACATCGTCCTGGACGGCGGTGTGGCCTCCGGTGACGCCGGGGTGGTGCTGGGCGCGGGCCTGGCCGATCTGCTGCTGGTGGCCGCCGGCGAGGACGTCCTGGTGCTCGAGCGCGACCGTGCCGGGGTCAACGTCGACGTGCCCGGCAACCTCGACCCCACCCGCCGGTCCGGGCGCGTGACGCTGACCGGTGTCGGAGTCAGCGCCGACGACGTCCTGGCCGGAGGGCGTGAGTCCGCGCTGGCGCGCGCCCGGGTGCTGCTGGCCGCCGAAGCAGTCGGCGGTGCGGCCGATTGCACCGATTCGGCGGTCGAGTACGCCAAGGTGCGCGAACAGTTCGGCCGCACCATCGCCACCTTCCAGGCCATCAAGCACCACTGCGCCAACATGCTGGTCGCTGCCGAGTCGGCGGTCGCCGCGGTCTGGGACGCCGCCCGGGCTGACGGAGAGGACGAGTACGCCTTCCGGTTGGCCGCCGCGGTGGCCGCCACGCTGGCCTTCCCCGCCTACGTGCGCAACGCCGAGCTCAACATCCAGGTGCACGGCGGTATCGGCTACACCTGGGAGCACGACGCCCACCTGCAGCTGCGTCGGGCCTTGACGGTGCAGGCGCTGTTCGGCGGCGACGCGCCGGCGCTGGCGGTCTTCGAGAGCGCCGCGGCCGGCATCACCCGGGCCAACAGCCTGGACCTGCCGCCCGAGGCAGAGGAGTTGCGCACCCGAATCCATGCCGACGCGGCCGAGATCGCGGAGTTGGGCGCCGAAGACCAGCTGGACAAGCTGATCGCGACCGGCTATGTCATGCCGCACTGGCCCAAGCCGTGGGGCCGGGCCGCCGACGCCGTCGAGCAGTTGGTGATCGAGCAGGAGTTCAGCGCCGCGGGCATCCAACGGCCCGACTACTCGATCACCGGCTGGGTGATCCTGACGCTCATTCAGCAGGGCACCGACTGGCAGATCGAGCGCTTCGTGGAGAAGGCGCTGCGCCAGGAGGAGATCTGGTGCCAGCTGTTCTCCGAACCCGCCGCCGGTTCGGATGCCGCCGCGGTCAAGACCAAGGCAACCCGGGTCGAGGGTGGCTGGAAGATCAACGGCCAGAAGGTGTGGACCTCCGGTGCGCATCTGTGCCGGCGTGGCCTGGCCACGGTGCGCACCGACTTCGACGTCCCCAAGCACGCCGGTATCACCATGGTGATCATCGACATGAAGGCGCCCGGCGTCGAAGTGCGGCCGCTGCGCCAGATCACCGGCGGCTCGGAGTTCAACGAGGTGTTCTTCAACGATGTGTTCGTTCCCGACGAGGACGTCGTCGGGGAGGTCAACGCGGGCTGGAAGGTCGCCCGCGCCACCTTGGGCAACGAGCGGGTCAGCATCGGCGGTGGTGGTTCCTTCACCGCCGGGGTGGACCAGAGACTGATCGCGCTGGCTCAGCAGCACCGGAATTCGGTGGCCGACGCCGCGGCCCGGATCGGCCGGTTCGTCGCCGACGAGCACGCGCTGCGGCTGCTGAACCTGCGCCGGGTGGCGCGCAGCATCGCCGGCGCCGGTCCCGGACCCGAGGGCAACGTCACCAAGCTCAAGCTGGCCGAGCACATGGGTGATGGTGCGGCCATCGGAGCCGCGCTGCTGGGTCCCGACGTCGCCCTGGATGACGGGCCGGGCGCAATGGCGGGCCGGATGGTGATGGGGGCGCGCGGTATCGCAATCGCCGGCGGCACCTCGGAGGTGACGCGCAACCAGATCGCCGAGCGAATTCTGGGGATGCCCCGTGACCCGCTGATCAAGTAGCGTTTCGGGGACAGACACCCCTGCGCGGGCGTGCAGAGTTGTCCGGCGAAAGTCCTGGTGGCGCCGAACAACTCTGCACGGTCGCCAGTTAGGAGACGCGAAATGGCAACCGTCGCCGACCATGTCATTACCGTTCTCCAGCGCAGCGGGGTGCGGCGCATCTTCGGGATACCCGGTGACAGCCTCAACGGGCTCACCGATGCGATCCGCCGGGCCGGCGACTTCGGCTGGGAACAGGTGCGCCACGAGGAGACCGCTGCGTTCGCGGCCGCCGCGGAGGCGGCTTTGCGCGGTGGTTTGGCGGTATGCGCCGGTAGTTGCGGACCCGGCAACCTGCACCTGATCAACGGCCTGTTCGATGCGCAGCGCAGCCGGGTGCCGGTGCTGGCGATCGCTGCCCACATCCCGCTCGCCGAGGTCGGCTCCGAGTATTTCCAAGAAACCCACCCGCAGAACCTATTTCGTGAGTGCAGTGTCTACTGCGAGTTGGTCAGCACCCCCGAGCAGGCGCCGCGCATCTTGGAGCTGGCCATGCGTGCGGCGGTGGAGGAGAACGGCGTCGCCGTCGTGGTGGTGCCGGGCGAGATCTTCGGTCACCGTCTCGACGAGACCGCCTGGGGGGCGCGTCCGGTGCGGCCCACCGGATCGGTATGCCACCCCGACGAGCAGGGGTTGCGGGCGGCCGCGGCCATGCTCAACTCGGCCGCCAACGTCACCATTTTGGCCGGTGCCGGAGTTGCCGGCGCCCATGGCCAGGTGATGGAGTTGGCGCACACCTTGGCAGCGCCTATCGTGCACGCGTTACGCGGCAAGGAGTACATCGAGTACGACAATCCCTACGACGTCGGTATGACAGGACTGCTGGGTTTCGCGTCCGGGTACAAGGCGATCCGCGAAGCCGATGTGTTGCTGATGCTGGGCACCGACTTTCCCTACCAGCAGTTCTATCCCGATCGTGCGCAGATCATTCAAGTCGACATTCGCGGTCGAAACCTCGGCCGGCGCACCCCGATCGATCTCGGGCTGCTCGGCACGGTTACCGACACCGTCGCCGCGTTACAGCCATTGCTGGCACCCAAGAATGACCGCAGTCACCTGGAAAGGTCGCTCAAGCACTACCGCAAGACCCGCCAGCGACTCGACTCGCTGGCGTCCAACGATCGAGGCCGCACGCCGATACGTCCCGAATATGTTGCCGCGGTGGCTAATCGGTTGGCCTCAGCTGACGCGGTTTTCACCGTCGACGTCGGGTCCCCGGTGGTATGGGCGGCCCGGTACGTGACCATGAACGGGCGACGGCGACTGATCGGATCGTTCAACCACGGCACCATGGCGTGCGCGCTGCCGCACGCGATCGGCGCTCAGTCCTTCGATCGGAAGCGGCAGGTTGTCGCGTTGGCCGGCGACGGTGGCCTGGCGATGCTGTTCGGCGAGCTGCTGACCTTGACGCAGAATCGCTTGCCGGTCAAGGTGATCGTGTTCAACAATTCGTCGCTGAACTTCGTCGAACTGGAGATGAAGGCCGCCGGCATCGTCAACTTCGGTACCGAGCTGGAGAATCCGGACTTCGGCGCCGTCGCCACCGCGCTGGGCATGTTCGGTAGGCGGGTGGAGCGGCCGGCCGATTTGGAAGCGGCGCTGACCGAGGCGTTCGCCTACGACGGACCAGCGGTCGTCGACGTCGTCACCGCACGCCAGGAACTGTCGATTCCGCCGGCGATCACCGCTGAACAGGCCAAAGGCTTCTCGCTCTACGCGATCCGGACGATCCTGGCCGGTCGCAGCGACGAACTGCTGGACCTGGTGACCACCAACGTGGCCCGCCGCATCTTGAATTGATATCGATCTCGACGCCAGTCGATAAATGCGTTGCGCGTCCAGCGGCCGCGCGATTAGGCTGAGTGACACCATGCGTTATCCAGTCGTAGTAGCCGGCACCCGCAGCGGGGTCTGATCCAGACCGACCCCCCGCTGTGGGTCGGAAGCTACTCCCGTCGGTCGCTCTCTTCGAGCAGAAAAGACCGCACTATGGCCAGCACATCCTTCGCAGACCGATTCGACACCCGACTACCGCGTGAACTGCGCGACCCGGGCGAACAGCTCACGTGGGAAGGCTTTGTGGCCAACTACGGGCGTTGTGCCGGACCGCTGCGGCTGGGCCGCTGGCGTTGCCTGGACGTCGATCGCCCCGCGGCACGGCTGGGGCTCCAGGGCCGCACTTACCAGGCGACAATCGCCATCGGAGATCGGACCGGCACGTGCACCGCAGCGGCGCACGGTCCGCTGGCCGCACTGACCGAGATGCTGTACGAGCGGGGTATCACGCTGGAAATCCTCGGATTCCATCAGCTCCGCTGCGGCACCGAGACGGCGACGTTCATCCACGGTTCCAACGGTCGCGAGACGGCCTGGGCGGTGGGGTTTGCCCCCGAGGCTGGACGCTCAGCCGTGGACGCTGTTGTCACTTGCGTCAACCGGCTTCTCACGGCGGAGTGCGATACGTCTGCGCGGTGAGTGGAAGGCGACGGCGCAAACTAGAGCTGGCGCAAGACGATCGGCATCCCGTCCGCCGGAATGGGCATGCCGCCGTAGTCCCAGCGTGTCCGATATCCGGGGCGCGGCAACTCCAGCCGGTACCGTCGCAGCAGCCGGTGCAAGATCGCCTTGACTTCGAGGCGGCCGAATGTCATGCCGATGCACTTGTGCGCACCGCCGCCGAACGGATTGAACGCGTAGCGGTGCCGCTTGTGCTCGCTGCGCGGCTCGGTGAACCGTTCCGGGTCGAACTTCATCGGCTCCGTCCATAGCTCGGGGAGACGGTGGTTCACGCCGGGGTATGCGATGACGTTGGTGCCCTGGGGGATGAAGTAGCCCAGTAGCTCGGTGTCGCGGACTGCCTGGCGCATCGCCCACTGCACCGGTGTCACCAGGCGGATCGATTCGTCCATCACCAAATCGAGCGATTCCAGCTTCTCCAGAGATTCGATGTCGAGCGGTCCGTCGCCCAGTCGATCCGATTCGTCACGGCAGCGTTGCTGCCATTCCGGGTTGCCCGCGAGGTTATAGACCATTGAGGTGGCCGTCGACGTCGACGTGTCGTGGGCGGCCATCATCAAAAAGATCATGTGGTTGACGATGTCGATGTCGGAGAACCGGTTGCCGTCTTCGTCCTCGGCCGAGCACAGCGCGGTGAGCAGGTCGTTGCCTTCCTTGCCGCGGTGTTCCTGGACCCGGGCGGTGAAGTAGGCCTCCAGGAGTTCGCGCGCCTTGAGGCCACGCCACCAGGTGAAGGGCGGCACGCTGGTTCGGATCACTGCGTTGCCGGCCCGGGTCGTCGTGGTGAACGCCTTATTGACCTTGGTGACCAGCTCGCGGTCGGTGCCGGGCTGGTGCCCCATGAACACCAGCGCGGCGATGTCGAGGGTGAGTTCCTTCATCGCGGGGTACAGCAGGAAGCGCGGGTCGTCGGTGACCCAGTCGTTGGCGATCACCTGGGAGGCGACCAGGTCGATCTGTTCGACATAGCCGACCAGGCGGGGTCGTACGAACGCCTCCTGCATGATCCGGCGATGGAACATGTGTTCCTCGAAGTCCAGCAGCATCAGGCCCCGGTTGAAGAACGGCCCGATTACCGGCACCCAGCCCTGTTGCGAATAGTCCTTGTTGCGGTTGGAGTAGATGACCTGCGTCGCATCGGGTCCCAGTGCTGCGACGGCGGGCAAGACGGGCGAATCGCCGAACAACAGTGGCCCGTGCGTGTGATAGATGCGCATCAGGTAGTCAGGGCCGCCGCGCAGCATCTCGATCATGTGCCCCAGGATGGGCAGCCCGGAGTCGCCGAGGACCGGTTTGAGGCCACTGCCCGGGGGCGGCTCGGCGAGCTTCTTCTCCGGGAACTCCATGTTCAACAGCCGTTTCTCCAGCGCCCCCATACCGGGGAAGTTGTTGAACGACGGGGTGAACCGGCGCTTGGCCTGGTCGATCAGGTACTGCGGCGTGCTGATCGTCGTCACCGACGCTCCTTTACGGCGCCCGACGGGCTGTGGCGCCCGTCACTTGCCCGCCATCCTTGGATCAAACTTGACGACTGTCAAGGCCGACTCCAGCGTGGCGCGCCGCGAAGTTCCGGGTCGAGTGGCGCCGGCGTGTCAGGAGGTGATGTGTCAGGCGCGCGGGGGCTACAGCCGGCGCAGGACTATCGGCATGCCGTCCATCGGGATGGGCATGCCGCCGTAGTCCCAGCGCGGCTTGTAGCCGGGATGCGACAGCTCGATCCGGTACTGGCGCAGCAACCGGTGCAGCACCGTCTTGATCTCGAGGCGTCCGAACACCATCCCGATGCACTTGTGCGCGCCGCCACCGAACGGGGCCCAGGCGTAGCGGTGCTTCTTGTGCTCCGACCGCGGCTCGAGGAATCGCTCCGGGTCGAACTGACGGGGATTGGTGTACAGCTCGGGCAGCCAGTGGTTCATCCCTGGCCACGTCACGACGTTGGTACCGGCCGGTACGTAATGGCCCAACAGATCGGTGTCGCGCACGGTCTGGCGCATATTGAACGGCAGGGGAGTCACCAGCCGCAAGGACTCGTCCATGACCAGGTCGAGGGTCTCCAGCTTCTCCAGCGACTCGATGTCCAAGGGGCTGTCGCCGAGCCGCGTCGACTCGTCGCGGGCGCGGTCCTGCCACTCGGGGTGTGCGGCCAGGTGGTAGATCATCGTGGTCACCGTCGAGGTGGTGGTGTCGTGGGCGGCCATCATCAAGAAGATCATGTGGTTGACGATGTCGGCATCGGAGAAGCTGTTGCCGTCCTCGTCGGAGGTGTGACAGAGCACGGTGAGCATGTCGGTGCCCTCGACCTTGCGACGCTCCTTGACTCGCTCCACGAAGTAGTCCTCGAGCAGCTTGCGGCCCTGCAGGCCCTGCCACCACTTGAACGGGGGCAGGCCGGTGCGGATGATGGCGCCGCCGGCCCGGGTGGTCTGCTCGAAGGCACGGTTGACCTTGGTGACCAGTTGGTGGTCACTGCCCGGCTCGTGGCCCATGAACACCACCGAGGCGACGTCGAGAGTCAGCTCCTTCATCGCCGGGTACACCAAGAAGCGGCCGTCGTCGGTGGGCCAGTCGGCCACGATCGCCGAAGCCACCCGGTCGATGTCCTCGACGTAGCTGGCCAGCCGGGGCCGCGTGAAGGCCGACTGCATGATCCGCCGGTGCGCCATGTGCTCGTCGAACTCCAGCATCATCAAGCCGCGGTTGAAGAACGGCCCGATAACCGGAAGCCAGCCCTTCTGCGAGAAGTCCTTGTTCTTGTTGGTGAAGATCGTCTGGGTGGCGTCGGGTCCCAACGCGACGATCGAGGGCAGGATCGGCGAGTCGGCGAACGTGACCGGGCCGCGGGTGTTGTACAGGTGCAGCGGGAAATCGGGGCCCTGACGGAACATCTCGACGATATGTCCCAGCAGCGGCAGACCGGAGTCGCCCACGACCGGCTTGAGGCCGCTGCCCGCCGGCGGGGTCGCCAAAGTACGCTGCGGCCAGTCGACGTTCATCAGCCGCTTCTCGAGCAAACCCATGCCGGGGATGGTGTTCACGGTCGGGGTGAACCGGCGCTTGGCCTGGTCCAGCAGGTAACGCGGGGTACTGATGGTGGTCACGAACGCTCCTTAGCGGCCCGATAGGCTGTGGTAGCCGTCACTTGGTCACTAATACTTGGATCAAATTTGACGCCTGTCAAGTTTGAATCCAGCCCGGCGTGGTGCAAGGTGCAAAGGTGAACACTGAGGACAGCGCAGGCGGGCGGTCTCCCGACGATCTGCCCGTGCGCCGGGGCGACAAGCAACGCCAGGCGATTGTTCAGGCGGTGCGGGAGCTGCTGGAGGAAAAGCCCTTCGCGGAACTGTCGGTCAGCACCATCAGCGACCGGGCAGGGGTGGCCCGCTCGGGGTTCTATTTCTACTTCGACTCCAAATACGCTGTGCTCGCCCACATCCTGGCCGAGGCCACGCACGAGCTCGAAGAACTGACGCACTATTTCGCGCCGCGGGGCGCCGACGAATCGACGGAGGCATTCGCCCAGCGCATGGTGGGTAGCGCGGCTGCGGTCTACGCCCACAACGATCCGGTGATGTCGGCGTGCAACTTGGCGCGCAACAGTGACGCCGAGATCCGGGAGCTGCTCGACGCCCAGATCGACGCGGTGATCGACCAGATCGTCGCCGTGGTCAACGACGAGATTGCCGCGGGGACCGCGAACCCGATCAGCGACGACGTCCCCGCGCTGGTGCGGACCCTGGGCGCGACCACCGCCTACATGCTTTCCGGAGACGGCGCTTTCGTGGGGCCCGCTGGTGATGTGGGTCGTGGCGTGCAGGTGCTCGAGGCGTTGTGGCGCACCGCGCTGTGGGGCGGTCGCAACAGCTAGCCGGCGAGTCACCGGGTGGCGCGATCGGCTTGATTGGGGATTGCATCAGCGGTGCGCGGTACCGCCGGTATCGTCTGCACCCATGACACGCGTAGCGCAGTACTACAGGGGCAAGCGGTGCTTCATCACCGGAGCGGCGAGCGGGATCGGACGGGCTACCGCGTTGCGGCTGGCTGAGTTCGGTGCCGAGCTGTACCTGACCGACCGCAACGCCGAAGGTTTGGCCGAAACTGTGGCCGATGCGCGCGCCTTGGGTGCGTTGGTACCCGAGCATCGGGCCCTCAACATCGCTGACTACGACGAGGTCGCCGCGTTCGCCGCCGAAATCCATGCGCGCCATGAGCCCATGGACGTCGTGATGAACATCGCCGGTATCTCGGCGTGGGGGACCGTCGACCGCCTCAGCCATGAACAGTGGCGGAAGCTGGTCGACATCAACCTCATGGGCCCGATCCACGTCATCGAGAGCTTCATTCCGCCGATGCTGGCCGCCGGCCGCGGCGGGCACCTGGTCAATGTGTCCTCGGCAGCCGGAATCGTCGCGCTGCCCTGGCACGCGGCCTACTCCGCCAGCAAGTACGGCCTGCGCGGCGTGTCCGAGGTGCTGCGCTTCGACCTGGCTCGGCACAAGATCGGGGTGTCGGTGGTGGTTCCCGGTGCGGTCAAGACCGGGCTGGTGCACACCGTCGAGATCGCCGGTGTGGACCGCGAGGACCCGCAGGTGGAGAAATGGGTGGGCCGGTTCGCCGGCCATGCCGTCTCCCCGGAGAAGGCCGCCGACAAGATCCTGGCCGGGGTGGCGCGCAACCGCTACCTGGTCTACACCTCCGGTGACATCCGGGCGCTGTACGCGTTCAAGCGGCTGGCCTGGCTGCCCTACAGCGTGGCCATGCGTCAGGCCAACGTGCTGTTCAGCCGGGCGCTGCGCCCCTCGCAGACGTCGCTGCCCGGCTCCTGAGCCGCCACACCACTCAACGGCTGCCCCAGTCCCACGGCGGGGTGTTGAGCAGGCCCAGGCCGGCGACCCGCGTCTCGCCGAAGTCCTTGTAGACCTCGATCTCCGCGGCGTCGTCGCCGTCGGCTTCGGCGACCGGCACGGCGGCGAGCAGTTCGGGCATGGTGCGCGTGTGGGTGACCACCACGAGCTGGGTTCGGGTGGCAGCGGTCCGGATGAGCTCGGTCAGCGGCGCCACCAAGTCGGGATGCAGTGACGTCTCCGGCTCGTTGAGAACCATCAGCGACGGTGGCTGCGGGCTCAGCAGAGCGGCGGCCCACAACAGGAAGCGCAGGGTGCCGTCGGACAGTTCGGCGGCACGCAACGGGCGCAGCATGCCCCGCTGGCGCAGCTGCAGATCGAACATGCCGTCGTGCGCGCTGACCGACAGCGTCGCCCCGTCGAATGCGGCTGCGACCGCACGGTCCAGCTCGTCATCGCCGGACTCGATGATGGTCTGCACGGCCGCGGCCAGGTCGATGCCGTCGCCGGCGAGTACCGGCGTGCGTGTACCGACCTGGGGCCGTCGCACCGGTGCGTCGGCATCCACCCGGAAGCCGTCGTAGAAGCGCCAGTCGCGCAGCCGGTCGCGGACCGCGGCCAGCTCCGGATGGGCACCGGGGTGGGCGAATTCGGCGAGCACGCTCCGATAGCTCGGCAGCGTCCGGGACAGTTCCTCGACGCCGGCGTCGACGCTGGCCTGCGCGAAAGCCCGGGTGCGGCTCACCAACGTGGCGCCGCGCCGCGGTACCGGCCCGGCGAAGATCACTTCCCGCTTGATCTCCGGATCGTGAGCGAACGCCGAGTTGACACCGGGGGACTGCGGCAATCCCAGATCGACCAGGTAGCCGAAATCGTCAGAGGCGAAACCCATCTCCAGCGAGACCGGTCGAGTGCGCACGCTGCCCTCGGCGGCGCCGCTGCGGCGCGCCTCGCCGAGCTGTTCGGGGCCGGCCCACAGCACCGACTCCAGGCCGCCCTCGCGGGCCAGCGAGCCGATCACCTCCCCGCGCCCGCAGTCGGCCAACAGTCGTAACGCCCGGTACAGCGACGACTTGCCGGTGCCGTTGGCCCCGGTCACGACCGTGAGAGGACTCAACGGCAGCACCAGCTCGCGCAGCGAGCGGTAACCCCGTACGGCCAGCGTCGACAGCATGCCCGGGACGTTAGCGGGTGCCTGCGACGGGATGGGCGTCATGAGCAAGCTCGCGGCCTCAGTGCCATCACAGCCGCGGCGGGCGACGATGACGGGCATGCTGGGTCGATATGCGATGAACCGGGAGGCGGGGTGAGAGGCAACACGCACCGGATGCGGGCCGTCATCAAGCGGGTTCGCTCGCTGTACAGCGGTGTTCGGACCCGATCGGCGCTGGCCGCCGCCGCGGTGATGACCGTCTGCCTCGCCATCGCGGGCGGGCTGCTGCTGTTGGTGCTGTATCGGTCGCTGGAATCGACCGCCGAGAGCGCGGCCGGCCTGCGTGCCGAACACATCGCCGCCCAGCTGCGGTCCGGTGACTTCGACGACATGGAGTCGGCGTTACTGGCCACCGATGGGCACATCGCCGTCGTGCAGGTCGTCGGCGCGTCGGGCGCCGTCCGGGCCGCCTCCAACGGCGCGCCCCGATCGCCGCTGGCCGCGGTAGCCCTCGCCGACGGTCAAGCGCGCTATGTCGGCCGCGTCGAATCCGCTACCGGCGAAGAATATTGGGTCTCGGCTCGCGGTGCTGCCGCCGACGGAGCACCCGTCACCGTGCTGGTGGGGGTGGACCGTGAACCGGTCGAGGAGATCGTGACAGTGGTGGGTGTGCTGCTGGCGGTGGGTGCACCGATTTTGATCGCGCTGGTGGCGGCGGGGACCTTCCGCCTGGTCGGCGCCGCGCTACGGCCGGTGGAAGCGATCCGCACCCGGGTGGCGTCGATCTCGAGTGCCGATCTGACCGAGCGGGTGCCGGTTCCCCGAACCCATGACGAGATCGCCGAATTGGCAACGACGATGAACGCCATGCTGTCTCGACTGGAGCATGGCAGGGCCGCCCAGCTGCGTCTGGTCGGCGACGTCTCGCATGAATTGCGCAGCCCGCTGGCCACCATCACCACCGCGCTGGAGCTGGCCAGTGCACGGCCCGAGCTGATGGACCGGGCACTGATCGACGAGTCGCTTCTTCCCGAATCACACCGGATGAGCCGACTTCTCGAGGACCTGTTGCTGCTGGCCCGCTCCGATGAAGGGGCGCTGGGATTGCGGGGGGAGGACGTCGACGTCGACGATCTGTTGGCGGCCGAGGCGAACCGACTCGGCGCCGGCGGCTCGGTCGGCGTCGCGACCGATATCCGGGCCTGCCGGGTCACCGGCGACCGCGCCGCCCTGACCCGGGTGATTCGCAACCTGGTCGACAACGCCGCACGGTATGCGCGCAGCACGGTGACGCTGAGCTGCCGTCCGGCCTCCGACGGCGTGGTCATCACGATTGCCGACGACGGCCCGGGGATCCCGGCGGCCGAACGGAGCCGGATCTTCGAACGGTTCGTCCGACTCGACGCGGCCCGTGCCCGGACGTCGGGTGGCACCGGACTTGGCCTGGCGATCGTCGCAGAGGTGGTGCGTGCCCACCGCGGAAGCGTTGCCGTGGACGATGCTGCCGCCGGTGGTGCGGTGTTTACCGTCTCACTGCCGCAGCGGGGTTTCCCCGATCAAGAGTCGAGGTCCGAGCGCAGCCGGTAACCGGCGCCGCGCACCGTCTCGATGGTGGCGAGCCCGAACGGTGCGTCGATCTTGCGCCGCAGATACCCGATGTAGACCTCGACGACGTTCTCGTCGCCGGTGTAGTGGGTGTCCCATACCGATCGCAAGATGTCGGCCTTGGTGACGACGTCATCCCGGTGTCGCATCAAGAACTGCAGCAGACCGAATTCTCGCGGCGTCAACATGATCACCGTGTCGCCGCGGGTCACCCGGCGGCGCGCCGGATCCAGTGACAGGGTGCCAGCGGTCAGCAATGTCGGACGTTCCGGGGCGCCTCGGCGCAGCAATGCGCGCAGCCGCGCCACCAGGACGACGAACGAGAACGGTTTGGTCAGATAGTCGTCGGCGCCGATGTCGAAGGCATCGGCCATGTCGTACTCGCCGTCCTTGGCCGACAACATGAGCACCGGCGTCCACACCTGCTGCACCCGCAGCTCGCGGACCACCTGGTAGCCGCTGAGGCCGGGCAACATGATGTCCAGCACCACTACGTCGTAGTCGCCGGTGGTGGCGGCGGCCAGGCCCGCTGCACCGTCGTGTTCGACATCGACGACGAAGCCCTCGGCCGCCAGTCCGCGACGCACGGTCTCAGCCAGCCGCGCCTCGTCTTCGACCAGCAATATCCGCACGACACCAGTACAGCAGAGGTCGACCACGTGGCCAGCTGCCTTCTCAGCGGTCCCACAGCGTCTCGCGGACAAGCTGGGGCCATGACCGGAATTACTACCAACCCCGACACCTTGATCGCCACGTTCGGTCTGTTGGGTGTGCTGGCGGTCGTGTTCGTCGAGACGGGCCTCTTGGTGGGTTTCTTCTTGCCCGGCGACTCGCTGCTGTTCACCGCGGGGGTGCTGGCCGCTCAAGTTCACCCGGCGGTTCCGATCTGGCTGCTGGTCCTGACCGTTCCGGCCGCCTCGATCGCCGGCGACCAGTGCGGCTATCTCCTCGGTGCCAAGGCGGGACCGGCGGTCCTGGAGACGCGGGCGGCCCGACGGCTCGGCCATCAACAGGTGGAACGGGCCCAGCGCTACTTCGCCGTCCACGGCAAGGCCACGGTCTTTCTGGCGCGCTTCGTGGCGGTGGCGCGGGCACTCACGCCGGTCCTGGCCGGGGCGTCAGGAATGCGCCACCGCACCTTCACCGCCTATAGCATCGCGGGGTCCGTGGCCTGGGGTGCGGGCGTTCCTTTGCTGGGGTATCTGCTGGGCGGGATCGGGTTCGTCCGGGCCCACCTCGACCTGGTTCTGCTGGCGGTCATCGCAGTCTCGCTGGTCCCGGTCTTGCTGGGTGTCGTGGGTGGTCGTCTGCGGCGGCACAGCACGCGTCCGGCTCAGGTAGACGCCGAGAATCCGCCGGAGTCGGTACCTGCCGGTATGCGCTGAGCCGCGCGGCAGAAGGGTTTGCTGTCCGGTGGTCGTTGGCGGCTTGCCCCACTCCCGTGTCGGTGCCGAGTGGTAAACCTGCGGTTATGAGGCGAGGGACGCCAGAATGTGAGATGCGACACGCCGACGCGGATGGTGTCGCACGCTTACGACCAGCGAATTTCAACAATGTCGTTCAGAACATCTAGTATTAACCCCGAGGGATGACCACTAGGTGTAGTGTTCGGGGGACCGACAGGCCCGGGATCTTCCAGTTATCCGGGCCGCGGCAACCGGCACCTATTCGGTGCCCTGCCACGGCTGCGGAGCTGGAGAACGGAAAGTCCTGACGGCCCGCTGAAACGTAGTGCCCGATCCGTCACCCGTTCGTTGTCGACGATTCGCTGAGGAGTCTGCCGCCATGAGCATCACTGTCTACACCAAGCCCGCGTGCGTGCAGTGCAACGCCACCTACAAGGCGTTGGACAAACAGGGCATCGTCTACGAGAAGGTCGACATCTCGCTGGACCCCGACGCCCGTGACTACGTCATGGCGCTGGGCTACCTGCAGGCCCCGGTCGTAGTCGCCGGCGACGAGCACTGGTCGGGGTTTCGGCCGGACCGCATCAAGGCGCTGTCGCAGACCGCGTTGAGCGCGTAGCGGCCGGACGTCGGGTCGGGTACGGGTGGAGTCTGACTGAGAGCTGAAGGGGGTCGCCATGTCTGCGGAGTCGGAATGCAGCCTGGTGTATTTCTCTTCGGTGTCGGAGAACACCCACCGCTTCGTGCAGAAGCTCGGCCTGCCGGCGATCCGGATCCCGCTGCACGGACGCATCGAGATCGACCACCCCTATGTATTGGTCCTGCCGACCTACGGCGGCGGACGTCACCAGCCCGATATGGACCAGGGCGGCTACGTGCCGAAGCAGGTCATCGCTTTTTTGAACAACGAACACAACCGGCGGCTACTGCGTGGCGTGATCGCGGCCGGCAACACCAACTTCGGCGCGGAGTTCTGCTACGCGGGCAACGTGGTGTCCCGCAAGTGCGGAGTGCCGTACCTGTACCGATTCGAATTGATGGGAACCGACGAGGACGTACAAGCCGTCCGCGCGGGCTTGGCTGATTTCTGGAAGGACGAAGCATGCCACCAACCGCTGCAACTGCAGAGCAGGTAACCCCGACCACCCGCAGCGTTCCGGTGGGCGAGCTGGACTTCCACGCCCTCAACGCGATGCTCAATCTGTATGACGCCGACGGCAAGATCCAGTTCGACATGGATGTGCTGGCCGCCCGTCAGTACTTCTTGGAGCACGTCAACCAGAACACGGTCTTCTTCCACAATCAGGACGAGAAGCTCGACTACCTGATCCAGAAGGAGTACTACGAGCGCGAGGTGCTCGACCAGTACTCGCGCAACTTCGTCAAGTCGCTGCTGGATCGGGCCTACGCCAAGAAGTTTCGGTTCCCGACCTTTCTGGGGGCGTTCAAGTACTACACCTCCTACACGCTGAAGACCTTCGACGGCAAGCGCTACCTGGAGCGGTTCGAGGACCGGGTGTGCATGGTGGCGCTGACTCTGGCCGCCGGTGACACCAAGCTGGCCGAGCAACTCGTCGAGGAGATCATCGACGGCCGCTTCCAGCCCGCCACCCCGACGTTTTTGAACTCCGGCAAGAAGCAGCGCGGCGAGGCGGTCAGCTGCTTTTTGCTTCGCATCGAAGACAACATGGAGTCGATCGGCCGATCGATCAACTCCGCCCTGCAGCTGTCCAAGCGTGGTGGCGGAGTGGCGTTGCTGCTCAGCAACATTCGCGAGCATGGGGCTCCGATCAAGAACATCGAGAACCAGTCTTCTGGGGTCATCCCGATCATGAAGCTGCTGGAGGACTCGTTCTCCTACGCCAACCAGCTCGGCGCGCGTCAGGGTGCCGGTGCGGTGTACCTGCACGCCCACCACCCCGACATCTACCGCTTCCTGGACACCAAGCGGGAGAACGCTGACGAGAAGATCCGGATCAAGACGCTGAGCCTGGGCGTGGTGATCCCCGACATCACCTTCGAGCTGGCGAAGAAGAACGAGGACATGTACCTGTTCTCGCCCTACGACGTCGAGAAGTTCTACGGGGTGCCGTTCGCCGACATCTCCGTCAGCGAGAAGTACTACGAGATGGTCGACAACGCCGCGATCCGCAAGACCAAGATCAAGGCGCGCGAGTTCTTCCAGACCCTGGCCGAGCTGCAGTTCGAATCCGGTTACCCGTACGTCATGTTCGAAGATACGGTCAATCGGGCTAACCCCATCGCGGGCAAGATCACCCACTCCAACCTGTGCTCGGAGATCCTGCAGGTCTCCACTCCGTCGGAGTTCAACGACGACCTGTCCTACTCCAAGGTGGGCAAGGACATCTCCTGCAACCTGGGTTCGCTCAACATCGCCAAGGCGATGGACTCGCCCGACTTCGGCCAGACCATTGAGGTCGCCATCCGGGCGCTGACCGCGGTGTCGGATCAGACCCACATCTGGTCGGTGCCGTCGATCGAGCAGGGCAACAACCAGTCGCACGCCATCGGACTGGGCCAGATGAACCTGCACGGGTACCTGGCCCGGGAGCGGATCTTCTACGGTTCCGAAGAGGGTATCGACTTCACCAACATCTACTTCTACACGGTGCTGTATCACGCACTGCGCGCGTCGAATCGCCTTGCCCTGGAACGGGGTACGTCATTCGTGGGCTTTGAGGATTCCAAGTACGCCTCCGGCGAGTTCTTCGACAAGTACACCGAGCAGGTGTGGGAGCCCAAGACGGAGCGGGTGCGTGAGCTGTTCGCCGAGGCGGGCATCCGGATCCCGGGACAGGACGATTGGCGCCGGCTCAAGGAATCGGTGCAGACCCACGGGATCTACAACCAGAACCTGCAGGCCGTCCCCCCGACCGGATCGATCTCCTACATCAACCACTCGACGTCGTCGATCCACCCGATCGTGGCGCGGGTCGAGATCCGCAAGGAAGGCAAGATCGGCCGGGTCTACTACCCGGCGCCCTACATGACCAACGACAACCTGGAGTACTACCAGGACGCCTACGAGATCGGCTACGAGAAGATCATCGACACCTACGCCGCGGCCACCCAGCATGTGGACCAGGGGCTGAGCCTGACGCTGTTCTTCAAGGACACCGCGACCACTCGCGACGTCAACCGGGCGCAGATCTACGCCTGGCGCAAGGGAATCAAGACGCTGTATTACATCCGGCTGCGGCAGATGGCGCTGGAAGGCACCGAGGTCGAGGGCTGCGTCAGCTGCATGTTGTGACCATTTTCCGACGACACGCGGGCCAGGGGAGACATCCCCTGGCCCGTCTGCTTTTGATGGAGGTCTGAAGTCCCTCGGTCGATCGACTGCTTGCCTGCCTGAACAGTCTTGACGTAGCTGGCACTTTCGGGTGCCGCGACCAAGTGTTTATGCTTGGCGTGAAGTTCCTGTGTGAATCAGTTTCAACGTTCACTTCTTTGCGGGTAAACCGAGGAAAGGCGGCATATGGCCCAGGTCAAAGCGCGGTGCTCGCGAATCGTGCTGGCAGCAGTCCTTCTCTCGACTCTCCCTTCACTGGCAGTTGGTACCGCACACGCCGACGCCAACAGCTACCTCCGGGAGGTGCACAACACGGTGAGGGTCCGGTTACGGGATAACCAGGCACTGCAGTTGGGTCATGAAGCATGTCACGTCCTGCGCAAGGGGCCGGATGGACGGACAATCCCCGAGTCGCGCGGTGAGGCCGCTCAAGTCGTCAGCAGGGCAGCACGCAAGCTGGGTGTGAACCGCCACGACGGCCTGGATCGTGGGAGCGTCAGCCGTCTGGTCGATTCCGCCGAACGCTACCTGTGCTGACCGGCCAGCCGAATTATCTTGATCGGGCGGCGAACCAGCAGTGAAAGGTCGGCAGGGCACTTCGAAACGATTGCAGGCCAGGGAATATTGCTCCCCGGCCCGCTTCTTTTTCCGAGCCTGGCCCTGACTGCGTGGATAGGGTGGGCTGCGTGACCCGGATCAGACCGTTTCTCATGTTTCAGGGCGGCACCGCCGCCGTCGCGATCGAGATGTACCTGGCCGCGTTCCCGGGAGCCTCGGTGGTGTCCTCGACGCCGCATCCCGAACCGGCCACCGGCATCATGCTGGCCGAGCTCGACCTGGCCGGGCTGCGGGTGCTGGTCAGCGACAGCGCGGTCAAGCACGGCTTCGACTTCACCCCGTCGAGCTCACTGTTCGTGGACGTCGCCGACCGCGCGGAGCTGGAACGGTTGGTGGCCGAGCTAGGGGAGGGCGGCGCCACTTTGATGCCGCTCGGTGATTACGGCTTCTCCACCGCGTTCGCCTGGGTCAACGACCGATTCGGGGTGTCCTGGCAGCTCAACCTGCCCTGAGCGATACTCAGGCCGGCCGGGGGACCGCGGCCGATCTGCCCTGCCCGAGCCAGCTGGGAATGGCGCGACGGACATCAGTAGTTCCCGACAAGGCAACACTGCCGTCGTGCATGGCGTGTGACCAGCCGACGTCGCCGCGCCAGATCCGGGTCAGGACCCGCAGGCTGGTCTCGACGGTGCCGGTCACCTCGTAGCCGGGGTCGAAGTCACACACCTCGGCTTTGCCGTCGGCAACCACCAGCCACCACCGCGACGCCTTGGCGGCCACTCCGTCGAGAACGAACTGCAGCGTCGTGCGTGACCGCGGCCAGGCGCCGACTGGGATGGTGCGGCGGATGTCCCAGAACAACAGGTGCGGGTCGAGGTCGGCGTCGCCGAGGTCGCTGATCCAGCGCACCCCCCACGCGGTGAGCGCTTCCACTGCGCCGGCCAGATCCTGGCCGCACGGGGTCAGCGAATACGTTGCACGGCCGTCGATTTCGGTGCGCTCCACGACGCCGGCGCGGACAAGTGACTTGAGTCGCTTGGACAGCAGCGCCGGTGACATCTTGGGCACACCGCGACGTAGATCGTTGAAGTGGGTGCTGCCGAGCAACAGTTCACGCACCACCAGCAAGGTCCAGCGTTCGTCGAGCAGCTCCATGGCCTTGGCCATCGGACAGAACTGGTCGTATCCCGACATCTGCGTTCCTTTCGTGGATCGCCCGAATCTATGGTCTCGCAGCAGGCCTGCCCAGTACAGATCTAGAACTGGATGCGTTCGCCGGCCGGACCGACGATGGGTTCACCGGGGCGAGAGGAAGAACCGATGAACGCGGTAGTGAACGACATCGAGGACAAGCACCGTGCGCTGTGGGCGCTAGGTGACTATGCGGCGATAGCCACCGACGTGGTTTCACCGTTGGGGCCGGTACTCGTGACGGCCTGCGGAATCCGGCGGCAGGACCGAGTGCTCGACGTCGCTGCCGGAACCGGCAATGCCGCGATCCCCGCGGTGGCCACCGGCGCTCACGTGGTGGCCAGCGACCTCTGCCCGCAGCTGCTGCAGCAGGGCCGCACGAAGGCCGCCGAACAGGGTGTCGTGCTGGACTGGCATGAGGCCAACGCCGAGACGCTGCCGTTCGCGGACAACGAGTTCGACGTGGTGATGTCCTGTATCGGTGTGATGTTCGCACCACACCATCAATCGGCTGCCGACGAATTGATCCGAGTCTGCCGGCCCGGTGGCCGCATCGGTGTGATCAGTTGGACGCCAGAGGGTTTCATCGGCCAGCTGTTCACGGCCATGAAGCCGTACGTGCCGCCTCCACCGGTGGGAGCGTCCGCGCCACCGCTGTGGGGCAGCGAGCCTTACGTGCGTGCGCTACTGGGCGAGGCGGTTGGCGATGTTGCGACCGAACGCCGGGTGCTCACGGTCTCCGCCTTCGGTGACGGCGTCGCGTTGCGCGAGTACTTCAAGGCGAACTACGGGCCGACGATCGCGGCCTACCGGGGGATCGCCGAGGTCCCGGATCGCGTGGCTGCACTCGACGCCGACATCGCGGCGCTGGCCGATCGCGCGCTGCGGCGCGGGTCCATGGACTGGGAATACCTGTTGCTGACTGCGCGTAGGTGCTGACTTGGTCAGGGGGTACGGAATCCGCCCCGATTGCCCACCGTGCGGCCGTCTTTGACCACCAGCAGGATGTTGTCCGGGTTGCCGACCGAGTCGATGTCATCGAGCGGATTACCCCGCACCACCACCAGATCGGCGGTCTTGCCGGCCTCGACGGTGCCCAGGGTGTCGTCCACCCCGCACAGCTGAGCCGAGGTCCGAGTGCCTGCGACGATCGCCTGCATCGGTGTCAGTCCGCCGAATTTGACGAGCAGGCCGAGCTCTTTGAGGTTCGTACCGTGGTCGGGAGACAGGCCGGCATCGGTCCCTACCGCGATCCGGACGCCGGCGGCGGCCGATGCGGCAATCGACTCCTGGGCTATGGCATGCCATTTCGCGCTCTTGGCGGCACCGGCGGCCGAGGAGGTTACCGGGGTCATCGTCTCCAACAGGGTGGGCACCAGGAAGGTGCCCTGAGCGACCATCTGTTGGCGTAGTTCGTCGTCGAGGGCGTAGCCGTGTTCGATGCTGTGTACCCCTGCCTCGACCGCGGCGCGGATCCCGGCATAGCCGATGGCGTGGGCGGCCACCGGCCGGCCACCATAGTCCCGGCCCACCTCGACGATCGCGGCGATCGTCTCGCGGCGCACGCCCAGCCAACTCGGGTCGTCGCTGGGGGAGGCCACTCCGCCGCTGGAGGCCACCTTGATCACGTCAGCGCCCTCCCGGATCAGCTCGCGGGCCCGCTGCCGTGCCGCATCGACGGAGTCCACCAGAAAGCCGCCGACCAACGGAGTGAGGTCCAAACCGCAGGGTATGTGGAAGTCGGCGTGCCCGCCGCTCTGGCTGAGCATGTTGACGGCAACCAGTAGACGCGGCCCCGCGATCAGCCCGTCGGCAACCGCGTCACGCACGCCGACGTCGATACCCATCAGGTCACGCGCGGTGGTGACCCCGTTCTCCAGGGTCGTCCGCAGCCGTTTGATCAGCTCGAAGTGCCGGTAGGAGACCGGTCGCAGCGCCATCTCCAGCGGGCTGCCGGTGGGTCCGGGCAGACTGAAATGGACGTGGCAGTCGAAGAAACCGGGACAGACCGTATTGCCGCCCAGGTCGACGGTCACGGTGTCCGGGGCTGTTGCCGTCGCCGGGACGTCGGCGACCGGCCCCGCCCAGCTGATCTTGTCGCCGTCGACGAGCACGGCCGCGTCGGGAACGGCATCGTTTCCGGTGCCGTCGATCAGTGTTGTGTTACGCAGCAGGATGTTAGCCATAGTGGCTCAGATTCCACCAAGGCGTGCGGGGAAAAGCAATGACACACTTTGAAACGCAACGACGTTTCAGACGTGACGCTAGTCGGACTTGTTGGCGGCCTCGCAGGACCGTCAGGGTGCCCGTCCGCCGAATTGACCGATTCCTGATCTTTGACCGTCGGCTACCGACCCTCATCGCACGTTCTGACTCAGCGCATTTGGACTCAGCAGGGCAGCGGGGTCCCGGTGAACAGATCGGTGCCGCAGCGCCTGTCTGAGGATCAGTTCTCGCGAGTTTGGTCGGCATGCAGCGCCTTGATGCGCCGCTGCTCGCGTAGGACTTCCTGGTAGCTCTCGCGCTCGGCGACCAGCCACTCCGGCTTTTCTTCGAGCAGCGCAGCGATCTGCTCGGTGGTCAGCACATTGTCCACGCCGCTACGGGTCAGACCGGAGATCGAGATGCCCAGCTTGGCGGCCACCAGGTTCTTCGGGTGCGGCCCGTTCTTACGCAGGTCCTTGAGCCACTGGGGCGGTTCGGCCTGCAAGGCGGCCAGTTCGGTGCGGGTGATCGCGTTCTCCTGGAACTCCGCTGGCGTCGCGGGCAGGTACACGTCCAGCTTCTTGGCCGCCGTGGCGGGTTTCATGGACTGTGCGTTCGGCCTGCTCATGGCGCAAGCCTATCGGTAGCCTGATGCGGTGAACCCGCCTTCCCTCACGCTCGGCTACGTCCCTGGCGGGACGCCCGCAAAGTGGGGACGAGTCTGGGCGGAGCGGCATCCGGACGTTCCGTTGCTGCTGCATACCGTTGAAGCCGCAGACGCGGCCGCTGCGGTGCGGGCCGGCACCGTCGATGTGGCGCTGCTGCGGCCAATGTCCGACACCTCAGGGCTGGCTGTCATTCCGCTCTACGAGGAGATGACGGTGGCTGTGGTGCCCAAGGACCACGTCTTCAATGCCGTCGATGAGATCACCTCGGCGGACCTCGATGGCGAGCCGCTGCTGCTCCCACTCGATGACGTCGTCGCCTGGGCGGACGCGCCCGGCAACCCGATCGATCATCGCCCTGAAACTACTAAGGACGCCATAGAACTCGTCGCAGCCGGGCTGGGCGCGCTGATCGTTCCGCAGTCGTTGGCGCGGCTGTATCACCGCAAGGACCTCACCTACCGTCCGATCAGCGATGCGCCCACCTGCCCGGTGTCGCTCGCCTTCGCAGAAGGACCGCAGACGGCGCTGGTTGAAGAGTTCGTCGGCATTGTGCGGGGTCGCAAACCCGGTTCGTCGCGGGGACAGTCCCAGCCGGCACCCAAACGCACCGCGCGCGAGAAGACCCTTGCCAAGCAGGCCGCCCGAGCGGCTGCCGGCAACACCGCGCGCAAGCCGGGCGGAGCCGGTCGCGGTCGACGCTGAGACAGCCCGCCGCGCGGTTCAGTGGGAGTGCGCCGGCCCTTCCTGGCCCTTGTACAGCCGGGCGAGCATCAGATCGCGGAACCGGGCATTGTCGAGCAGTTTGAGTCCGGCGCTGGCCACAGCCGGCTTGCCGGCAAGTTTGTGAAAGAACCGGCCGCGCCTGTACTCCCGGCCCCAGGCAGCTTCCATCCGCTGCGCGTAATTGGTGAAATCGTCGGGCCCGCCGTTGAGCAGCGCCGCCACCGCACACTCGCCGGCGGCCAGCCCCGACTCCAGCGCCTTGGAGATCCCGGCACCCGAGGTCGGCCGGCCCGCACCCAGGGAGTCCCCGGTGAACAGCACCCCGGGCCGCCACGGTGGCCACGCGGTGAAGCCCATCGGCAGGCGCCAGGCGCGCACGGTCTTGGACTGCTTGAGCTCGGTGATCGACGGGAGTTCCCACTCCCGGGGCAGGGTCTCGAGGAAGTCGCCGAGGAAGTGCGTGGCGTTGATGGCCTGCCAGTTCTTGTAGCTGTTGACGTAGCCCAAGCCGATGTTGACCCGGCCATCACCCAGCGGGAACACCCACCCGTAGCCGGGCAGTTGGTCGCCCTGAAACACCAGCTTCAAGTAGATGTCGAGGGAGTCGACGTCGGGCCGGACGGCCGGCATCTCGGCGCGGATCGCGATCGCGGAGTAGCCGTTGTAGTCCGAGTCGAGCTTCAGTGCCCGCTTGATCGGCGAGTAGGCACCGTCGGCGGCGATCACCGCATCCGCCAGCACCTTTTCCCCGCTCTTGAGCAGCACCCCGGTCACGCGGCCGGTGTCGTCGAGGACTGGGCCGGCGGCCTCGGCGGACTGCCGAATCTCGGCACCGGCGGATTCGGCGTGCTTGAGCAGCAACGTGTCCAGGTCTGGCCGGCGTGCGACGTAGCCATGGTCGGGCATGCCGGGTCGGCGTGGGAACGACAGTTCCCACTCGCTGGGGCTGTACACCTTCACACGGTTGACCCGGTGGAACTTTTCCACCTGCTCGGCCAGGCCCATTTTCTGCAGGTAGCTGACCGCGCGTGCGGTCAGTCCGTCGCCGCACGGCTTGTCCCGCGGGAACTCCGCCTTGTCCAAGACGACGACGCTCGCGCCGGCCTGCCTGGCCTGCCAGGCGGCCGCCGACCCTGCTGGACCTCCGCCGACAACTGCAAGGTCGAATCGCTGCACCACAGCGGCGATGTTAGCCGACGGCCGGTCTGCCCAGGTCAGCGGCGGCAACGCGGTAAGGTGCTTGACGTGCGCGGAACGACGAGACCCAAGCCGACCGAAAACGGCGGGCAGAAGGTTGACGCGCGCAGCGAGCGTTGGCGCGAGCATCGCAAGAAGGTCCGCCGCGAGATCGTCGACGCCGCATTCCGGTCCATCGACCGGCTCGGCCCTGAAGTCAGCGTGCGTGAGATCGCCGAAGAAGCCGGCACCGCCAAGCCCAAGATCTACCGGCATTTCGCCGACAAGGACGACCTGTTCGAGGCGGTCGGGGCTCGGCTGCGCGACGACCTGTGGACAGCGATCTTCGCCTCCATCGATGTCGCCACCAATTCGCTGCGCGACATCGTCCAGCGCAGCGTGGAAGAGTACGTCGCCTTGGTCGACGAGCACCCCAATGTGCTGCGGTTCTTCATCCAGGGGCGGGCGCGCGCGCAGGCCGAGTCGCGGATGCGGGCACTCAACGAAGGCCGGACCATCACCCTGGCGATGGCCGAGATGATCAACAACGAACTGCAGGACCTGGATCTCAACCGCGGCGCGCTGGATCTGGCCGCGTTTGCGGCTTTCGGAAGCGCGACCTCGGCCACCGACTGGTGGTTGGGCCCGGAACTGGACAGCCCCCGGCGCATGCCGCGCGACACCTTCGTGGCCTACCTGACGACCATCATGATCAGCGTCGTCAGCGGCACCGCTCAGAACCTCGGCATCGTGATGGACCCCGACCAACCGATTCAGTCGGCGGTTCGCAGCCAGCCGGTCGCCTGACTGCCTGTTCGGCTGATCCGAGCGGGTCTTTAGAACCCGAGGTCGAGCAAGAGGCTGATGGTGTCCACGACCAGTGGTTTGGTGGCCTCCAGAAATTGGGTGGTGGCTGCGGTGATGAAGTCGGACAACGCGGTGAATGCCTGCTGCAGGGGCTCCGGCAGCACCTGGTAGAGCGCCCCCATGAGGGCGTTGGGGATGATCAGAGTCTGATTGATCACGCCGGAGACCAGCGAGGCCAGCTGGATGTATACCGCCTCGGCTTCGGGCAGCGGTGGGGCGGTGTAGTCCGGCAGGGCGCCGTTGGCGCTGGCGGCGATCAGGTTGGCCAGCACCTCGGCGGCTGGTTTGGGCGTGCCGTCGTCGGTGAACAGGCCGAAATTGGCCTCGTGGTTAAGCATTCCGGTAGCCACGTCTTGGGCGCTGTAGACAAACGCCGGGCCGGCGAACGGGAGCTTGGACCAGGCGATCAGGAAGTCTTCGAGGAAGCTGGCCTGCACGGTCTCGCTCACACCGAACACCGGGGTGGTGGGATGGCCGTACTCGGTGGCCCAGATTTTCAGAGCGCCGTCACCGTTGGCGGCCATGATCGCATTCAGGGCCAAGACCTGGTCCAGAGGCGAGTTGGTCACGCCCAGTCCAGCGGAGAACGGCAGCGTGTAGTGGTAGGGGTGGTAGCTCACCGCGCCGAAATAGCCGTGGGCCCCACTGGCGTACATCTGCTCCAGGAACTCTTGGGGACTGACGCTGAGCCCCGCGATGGTGGTGGTCGCGCCCAACGCTCCCGCCAGCACGATGGCGTCGGGGTCGACCTCTTTGATTGCGGTATAGGCCGCCTGCAGCACGCTGGTGTAGGACTCGGCGCTGACCGGGGAGTAGAAGATCACTCCATTGGGCTCGTTCCAGATCTCATAGGACGAGATCTCGCCGCTATAGCGTTCGGCGACCTCGGCGGCGAAATTCGCATAGGCGGTCGGGTCTGGTGCGCCAGAGATGACGGGACCGTCCCAGGCGGGCGTGCCGGTGATAGCAGCAGTGATCGTGAAGCCCATCGAATGCGCCGTGTTGATCACGTTGTCCATTTGGGCCCAGTCGTAGGTGGTGGCCGTGGGCTGGATGTAGAGCCACGGCACCCCCAGGCGCAGATCGGTGACCCCGAGATCGCGGATCTCGCTGAGCTGGGCGACGAGGTCGGCCTGGTTCAGGTTGTACAGCTCGGAGTCGGCCACCCCGAAAACCTGGGTGCTGACATCGCTGGTCTCGGCGTTGACCAGGGTGATCGTCTCGAGGTGGATCACCTGCGGTGCCGCGACCGGCGGGGCGGCGCCGGGGTGGGCCGTGGCAATGCTGGCGGCGCCGGTCAGAGTTGAGACGGCCAGGATGGCCGCGGCGAGTGCCGTGTGGATGCGACGCACAGTGATCAACTACAGGACCGCCTCGACAGTGATGGTGGGTTGAGCGTAGCGCCGGTCCGAGACAAATTTCAGGTCACGCTGAAGACACTCTCAGGTGCGGTATTCGTCGCGGTTAACCCGCGCCGCCGCGCCAGTGCAGCGCTTCCAACGCGACCGCGACATACAGGCTGCTGTCTTCCAACGGCTTCGGTAACAGCTCCTCGGCCCGAGCAATCCGACGCAGCAACGTATTTCGATGAATGAACAGGTGGGCGGCCGCGCGCGAGGCGTTGCACTGCTGATGGACGAAGGTCAGGACGGTCTGCTGCAGTTCGGCGTCGGCCGACGCGAAGTCGCCGAGCGTTCGGGTGATGTACCGGTCCGCCCATTCCGGCTCGGCACTGATCAAGGCGACGAGCTCGATATCGGCGAACCTGGCCACCCGCTGGGTGGACTTCAGTCGCACCATCATGCGCTGTGCCGTGATGGCGTCCAGGTGGCTGCGTCGAAAGCCGTCGAGACCGTGGGCAGTCGTCCCGATAGCGATCTGCACCCCCGGCAGGTTGCTCACCGCGGTAGAGACGGCGGCCAGGTCCGGGCCTGCCGGGCTGGGCACCCACACCCAGCGGGTCGCTGCGCTGGCGAGCACTGACAGGGCGCGCTGGCCGTCGTCGGTACGTATCAAGGCCTCCGCGGCGGCATCGAGATCGGACAGGTTGGTGGTCGACTCGTCTCCCCAGATCACTGCCGCGGTATGGCTTTGGTCGAGGCGGTAGCCGAGCCGGCTCTCGGCGCGCTGCTTGGTGATCGCCGCCCCGTCGAGGATCAGTGCGACGGTCTCCCGGCGCTCGGCGTGGGTGCCCCTGGTGAGGGCTTCACGTTCCCGCTGCATCTGCTCGCCGATTCCGGCGATGGTGGCATCGATGAACGAGGTCAACGACCGGGCCGTGACGTCGAGTAGTTCGCGCAGTTCGTCGGGGTCGTTCGTGAGCGTGAACGCGGTCTGCATCCACGACCGCCACGCCACATTCGTCCCCACTCGGTAGGCATCGAGGACGGCCGATTCATCCAGGCCCCGGCGAAATCCGTCGCGGACGATGAGCAGTGACTCCGTCGCGACGTTGGCCGGTACCGGTTCGCCGGGGTGGCTGACATTGGCGGCCGCCCAGTGCAGCAGGTTGGCGCGGTTGCTGCGGCGGATGCCTTCGGCGAGAACCGGATCAGAAGCTATGGCTTGGGTGTATACGGCCGAAAGGGTGGCCTGGTGGAGTTCGTCGAGTGACTCTGGGGGAGCGCTGAGCATCAGCTGGGCGCCGTGCCGGATCAGCTCGCGTACCGGCTCGGATGGCCGTGCCCAGTCCATGGGCACAGCATATGTCGGTGGTGCATTATGCACCGGTAGGTGCGCCGATTAGGTGATAAATGCTCTTTCGTGTCTGCCTCGGTTCCCCGAACAATCAGGTCGCTATCAGGTGACAGCCGTCACAGCGCACCTTGACCACACTGGAGGACCACATGTCGCGCACCGGATCCCTACAACGCGCAGCCGTCGAGCGCGCCAACGAAAAGGCCGTTCACCGGCGTCGGGTGCGGCAGCGGCTGCGCGTCCTCGCCGCCACCGCTCCGGGAGTTGTGGCCGGGGCGCTGGCCATGACGTTGGCGACTCCGCACGCGGTCGCCGCGACGGGGCCGACGGCGGCCATGCAATCGATCATCGACCAACTGCTCGACGCGCAGCAGCAGGTGTACGACACGAACAGCCAGTACCCGTTCATCATCCCGTCGGACCTTGACTCGCTGCCGCAGTACATCCAGGGGCTGGCGGCCACCGAGCTGGTGTTGCAATACGGCGAGATGTACAACCCCAACACCGGAATCCAGTGGTTGCTCGGGTTTCCGTGGGACGCAAACTCGGCCGACCCGGGACAGTTCTACATCCTGGTGAACCCGGACAACCAGTACGGCGTCATCCCGATCAGCGCGGACGGCACGTACACCATGACGGTCCACCCCGGCCCTGGCAGCCTCGACGTGTCGTTCACTACCCTGTCCGGCACGATCGGCTCTGAGCAGGGCTACCTGCCGACCGGCCATGTGCTCAGCCTGTCCGGGGCCACGCCGAACGCGGACGGCAGCTACACGATCACCTTCAGCCCGACGCCGCACGACGGGAACTGGATCGACACCACCGGTGCCGAAACCATGCTTATTCGCAACTCCATCGGTGACGCCGGACTGCCGCACGACTTCTTCTCGCTCCAACAGGAGGGCGTCGCGCCGACCTACCACCTGCCCTTCCTCTCGGATGACCAGCTGACGACGCTGTTGAGCAACGTCGCCAGGGACATTCCCACCACCAACGCCGACGCCGTCTACTACGACCAGACCGCAATCCCGAACAAGCTCCCGGTCAACTGGATGACGCCGGTCGCATCGTCCACCACCGCGATCAACGGACTCATGCCCGGTCAATACAGCACAATGGGACACTTCCGCCTCGATGACGACGAGGCATTGATCGTCAAGGTGCCCAACCTCGACGCAAGGTACTCGGGCCTTGAGCTGGCCAATGCGTGGGGACAGAACGTCCCGATCGTGACCGCGCAGGGCAGCCTGAACAGCACCCAGACGTTCGAGGATCCCGACGGCTACACCTACTACGTCATCAGCGGCAAAGACCCCGGGGTCGCCAACTGGATCGACACCGGCGGCCTCGCCAACGGAATGCTCGGGATCCGCTGGCAGGGTGTGGAGGGCAACCCGACGGGCTCCCAGACGTTCTCCCAGGTGGTCAACGTTGCCGACGTCAAGGATTACCTGCCGGCCGATCACCCCCTGGTCAGCCCCGAAGAGCAGGCGGCGCTGCTGCACGAGCGCCTGTTCAATTGGAACTACAACCAGAACCAGGACCACGACATCTCCTGGCTGGGGGCCAACCTCCTGCGCTACCAGGTTGTCGCCGCGATGGGCGAGGAGAACTTCGAGAAGATCTTCGGCAGCCAGGCTGACGCGCCGACGGTCTGGGACCGGATGAGCGACCCCGCGCTGATGCCACACCTGGACGCCGTCGCCTCGGAGTTCCTGACCAACCCGGCTGGTGCCATGGCGGCATTCATCGGCAATATGCCGTTGGCGTTCAAAGACATCGAGATGCCGCTGCTGCTGGCCATGATGAGTTCGAAGGCGGTCGCGGACCAGACCTGGGAGGGATTGCAGGGCGACATCAATTCCGGTGACTGGACGCAGGCCTGGAGCACGCTGACCGGTGGTCTGGAAAGGCTGGGGACGGTCTTCGACATGGCCTGGGACGACCCGACCACCGGCATTATCGCGGGCCTGCTCAATGGCCGCGACGACATGGCGACCGGAATCCTCAACGCCGGCAACAGCTTCGACCTGAGTCCGTACTCGCCGCTGATGGAGTCACTGGTCGACCTGAACCAACAGGTCATAGCGGCCATGATGGGCTGATCCGGGACTAATCACGCGCCGTGCCGCCTGCCCGCGGACCTCCTGCGGGCAGGCGGCACGGGCGTTGACGGACACAGGCCCGCAAAAGACACTGAACATCGAGACCCCGAAAGGGAGGGATGCGCGATGACGCTGACCCATCACACCGCCGAGGACGCCGGCCAACGTGCAGCGATCCGCACGCGGGCACTCATCATCGGGACCGGTTTTTCCGGCCTGGGTATGGCGATTGCGCTGCAGAAGCAGGGTGTGGAGTTCCTCATCCTGGAAAAGGCCGACGAAGTCGGCGGGACGTGGCGGGACAACACCTACCCGGGCTGCGCCTGCGACGTGCCGTCGCACCTCTACTCGTTCTCCTTCGAGCCGAAGGCCACCTGGAGCAAGCTGTTTTCGCCGCAGCCGGAGATCTTCGACTACCTCAAGGGCGTCACCGACAAGTACGGGCTGCGCCGCCATATCCGATTCGGTGAGCGCGTCGAACGTGCGCATTGGGACGACGGCGAGTACCGCTGGCACGTGTTCACCGATACCGGGCAGGAATACATCGCGCAGTTCGTCATCTCCGGTGCCGGCGGATTGCATATCCCGCGGCTGCCCGAGATCGAGGGCATCGAGCAGTTCGAGGGTGCGATGTTCCACTCCGCCCAGTGGGATCACAGTGTCGAATTGGCCGGTAAGAAGGTCGCGGTGATCGGCACCGGCGCCAGTGCCATCCAGATCGTTCCGGAGCTGGTGCGCAATGCCGATGTCGCGCAGGTACAGCTGTATCAGCGCACCCCGCCGTGGGTGGTACCGCGGCCCAACTCGCCCTTCCCGCGGGCGCTGCTCAAAGCCTTCGCGAGTGTGCCGGGGCTCCGGCTGGCGGTGCGCTGGGGGATCTATTGGTGGCTGGAAGGCCTGGGCTACGCGATGACCAAACGCCCCAGCCTGCTGCGTGCCGTCGAACTGGTAGCGAAATGGAACATCCGACGCAACGTGCGCGACAAGGAGCTGCGTCGCCGGCTCACACCGAACTACCGCGCCGGCTGCAAACGAATCTTGTACTCGCCCAACTACTACCAGGCGGTAGCCGACCCGAAGACGACGCTGATCACCGAACGGATCGCCCGGATCACTTCGACCGGGATCGTCACCGCGGACGGCGTCGAGCACGCGTGCGACGTCATCGTGGGCGCCACCGGTTTTCACGTCACCGACTCCTACACCTACGTCGACGTGAAGGGCCCGCACGGCGAAGACCTGGTGGATCGTTGGAACCGTGAGGGGGTGGTGGCGCATCACGGGATCGCGGTGGCCGACATGCCCAATCTGTTCTTCCTGCTCGGCCCCAACACCGCGCTCGGTCACACCTCGGTGGTGTTCATGATCGAGTCGCAGATCCGCTACGTCGCACAGGCGATCGCCGCCGTCGACAAGCTCGGTGCGCAGGCGTTGGCGCCCAGCCGGGCCGCACAGGACCGCTACAACGCCGAGTTGCAGGACAAGCTCGCCGGCTCGGTGTGGATCACCGGCGGCTGCAACAGTTGGTATCTGGACGAGCACGGTGTCAACCGGACCCTGTGGAGCGGTATGACCTGGCAGTACTGGCAGTCCACTCGCACGTTGCGGGCGGGTGAGTACCGTTTTTCGGGCGTCGGGTGACCCGACACGCAGAACACAACTTCTTGTGTTGGCGCGGGTTGTCGGCCCCCAGGGGTAGTGTCAGAGGCCTAGATTTCGGCGGGTGAAATGGGGTTCTGGTGTCCGAAAATGTGAAGCTGATCGACCGCACCTCGGCCATCAACTGGAACCGGGTGCAAGACGACAAAGACGCCGAGGTCTGGGACCGCCTGACCGGCAATTTCTGGCTTCCGGAGAAAGTGCCGGTCTCCAACGACCTGCCGTCGTGGGGGACCCTGACCGACAGTGAGAAGCAGCTCACGATGCGGGTGTTCACCGGTCTGACGTTGCTGGACACCATCCAGGGCACGGTCGGGGCGGTCAGCCTCATTCCCGACTCACTGACCCCGCACGAGCAGGCGGTCTACACCAACATCGCCTTCATGGAGTCGGTGCACGCCAAGAGCTACAGCCAGATCTTCTCCACGCTGTGTTCGACCAGTGAGATCGACGACGCGTTCCGCTGGTCGGAGGAGAACCCCAACCTGCAGCGCAAGGCCGAGATCGTCATGCAGTACTACCGGGGTGACGAGCCGCTCAAGCGGAAGGTGGCATCCACGCTGCTGGAGAGCTTCTTGTTCTACTCCGGCTTCTACCTGCCGATGTACTGGTCGAGCCGGGCCAAGCTGACCAACACCGCGGACATGATCCGGCTGATCATCCGCGACGAGGCGGTGCACGGCTACTACATCGGCTACAAGTATCAGCGCGGGCTGGCCCTCGTCGACGAGGCGAAGCAGGGCGAACTCAAGGAGTACACCTACGACCTGCTCTATGAGCTCTACGAGAACGAGGTCGAGTACACCCAGGATCTGTACGACAATGTCGGCCTGACCGAGGACGTGAAGAAGTTCTTGCGCTACAACGCCAACAAGGCGCTGATGAACCTCGGCTACGAGGCGTTGTTCCCGCGCGAAGAGACCGACGTGAACCCGGCGATCCTGTCGGCGCTGTCGCCCAACGCCGACGAGAACCACGACTTCTTCTCCGGTTCGGGATCGTCGTACGTGATCGGTAAGGCCGTCGTCACCGAAGACGAGGACTGGGAGTTCTAAAGTGTCTGGGCCGTCGCACATTCTGCAGCGGCCCGGATGTCTCAACCCGCCGTGGCCAGGCTGGGCGTCACGTGGTCGCGTGGCCACAGCGGCTGCGGGACTTCGACGCCGAACGGTGCACCCCAGCGGTTGCGTGATGAAACCTCCTGGACGGGCCGTCGGTTGGCCGCCACTCCCCATTTTCCTCGTGGGTAGCCGAGCGCGAGCATCGCCGACATCGTCCAGCCCTCCGCGACAGGCACGCCTAAGAGCTCGTTGACGCGGTCCTCGAAGTTGCGCAGCACCATCGTCATGACGCCGCCGATGCCCTCGGCGCGGGCCGCAAGCAGTGCGCTCCAGATCGCTGGATAGATGTTGGCCCCACCGAGATCGTCGATGGCGAAGACGAAAAGCAGCAGCGGGATGTCCTCGAAATGGTCGGCCAGGTAATCTCCGGAGCCCTTCATGCGGCGCATCGTCTCGATATGTTGGGTCGGATCCGCGCCGGGAGCCGGGGTGGCCATCGGCCCCGTACCCGTCGCGAACTTCTGGTACTCGACGGCGCGGCCTTGGCGGAACAACTGGGCCAGCTCGTGTTTGAGTTCTGGGTCGTCGACGGCGAGAAAGTGCCAGCGTTGGGTGTTGCCCCCGTTTGGGGCGCGCACCGCCGCATCCAGGATGCGGGCCTGGGTGTCCAGCGGAATCGGGTCGGGCCGCAGCCGTCGCATCATCCTGGTGGTGTACAGCGCTTCGTGGATCTCCATGTGCCTGCTCCTTTCCGCTACTCGGGCCATGGGCTGTTGAGAATGCTGTCGACTAGGTTGCCGCGCTGGAACGTGGGATCGAAGTGGGCCAGCACGTCATCGTTCATCGTCCCGAACGTGGTCTGCGGACGATGTTTCATACCGTCATTGAAGGCCGCCAGGATGCGGTTCTTGAAGTCGGGCCGCGGATGAGCGGCGACCACTGCGTCGATGTCCGCCGCATCCAGATCCGCGTGGCCCACGCCGACCACATCAGTCTTGACACCCGCTGCGAGCAAAGCGGTTTCGGTGTCGAGCCGTCCGGTGATCTCCGGCGTCGTGTGCAGCGCGATGCCGAGCCACACCTTGTCGACGTCGGCCTGTGCTACGCCGCGCTCCGTCAGGAACTCGCGTGCGGCATCTGCTCCGTCGATCTCGAAACGCTGGGTCGACGTGCGGTAGCGGGTGGTGAGGCCGAAGTCGTGAAACATCGCCGCCACGTAGAGCAGCTCCAGGTCTGTTGGTAGCCCCGCCCGCCGGCCGTGCAGGGCACCGAACAGGAACACTCGCCGGGAGTGGTGGAAGAGCACGTCGTCCTCGGCGCTGCGGACGAACTCGGTTGCTTCGCGGGCGAGCTGCGTGTCGGGTACGACGACGTCCGCGATGCGCTCCGTTCGTCGAGTTGCCATGGCCAGTCTCCTTGCTCGGTCGGTTGCTGACCAGCCTGCGTCCGCTGCGTGTCGGTGAACCGCGGAGAACGAGCCGTTAAAGCCACAGATTGCGACAGGATCGCTGCTACGGGTGGGGAAGCGGGCCGGCATTTTGGGCGAATGACGAGCCGATCGCGCTTTGGGGTGCTTGCATGATTTTCGTGATGAGCGCTGATCGACGCGGTAGCGGCGCCGGCCCGGGCGTCAACCTGTTGTTGGCCACCTGGGTCTCGGTCATCTGTTTTTGGGCATGGACGTTGATCGGCCCGCTCTCGACGCAGTACACCGCCGCGATGAAGCTGAGCACCACCGCCCAGGCGCTGCTGGTGGCCACCCCGATCCTGGTCGGAGCGCTGGGCCGGATCGCCACCGGCTTGATGACCGACCGCTTCGGTGGCCGCACGATGTTCATCGGCGTCTCGTTGGCCTCGATTCTTCCGGTGCTGGCGGTCGGGTACGCGGCAAAGATCGGTTCCTATCCGCTGATGCTGGCGGCGGGATTCTTCCTCGGCGTGGCCGGGACCGTCTTTGCGATTGGAATTCCGTTCGCCAACAACTGGTTTGCCCCGCAGCGCCGCGGCTTCGCCACCGGAGTGTTCGGCATGGGCATGGCCGGTACCGCGGTCTCGGCGTTCTTCACTCCGCGGCTGGTGAAGTGGGTGGGGCTGTTCACCACCCATCTCATAGTCGCAGCGGCCCTGGCGATTTCGGTGCTGCTGTGTGTGGTGTTGATGCGCAACGGCCCGCGCTTCGTGCCCAACACCACGCCGGTGCTGCCGAAACTCAAGTCCGCCGCACGGTTGCGGGTGACGTGGGAGATGTCGCTGCTGTACGGACTGGTATTCGGCGGCTTCGTGGCGTTCTGCAGCTACCTGCCCATCTACATCAAGACGGTCTATGACTTCTCCGCGGTAGGCGCGGGGGAGCGCACCGCGGCGTTCGCGCTGGCGGCGGTGCTGGCCCGGCTACTCGGTGGATCGCTGGCTGATCACATCGCGCCCAAGTACGTCGTCTTGGCCTCGCTGGCAGGTATCGCGGTGCAGACGCTGATCTCGGTGTTCAAGCCGCCGGCCGACATCTGGTCCGGCCTGACGTTTCTGCCGCTTGCTGTCGCGCTCGGCATCGGCACCGGCGGAGTGTTCGCTTGGGTATCCCACCGGGCTCCGGCTGGTTCGGTCGGCTCGGTCACCGGGATCGTCGCCGCAGTCGGCGGGCTGGGCGGCTACTTCCCGCCGCTGGTGATGGGTGCTACCTACGATCCCGTGCGCAACAGCTACGCCGTGGGGCTCCTGCTGCTGGTAGCCACCGCGGTGATCCTGTTCGGCTACACCGCAGTATTCCTGCGCGCGCAGGAACCGAACACTGCACAAGTACCGTCGAGGTGAAGGAGACATCATGACGACAACCGCCGATCCGGCCACGCCGCGACGTTCGCGGGCATGGATCACCGGAGCCGCGATCACCGCCCTGCTGGGGCTGTTCTTTGCGTTCGACGCCATTCCGAAGATCCTGGGTGTGGCCTTCGCCCGCGAAGCCACCGAAGGGCTCGGCTTTTCCCCCGACAAAACGGCGATGATCGGCTGGGTACTACTGGTATGTCTCGTCGTCTTCCTCGTCCCGCGCACCGCCGTGCTGGGCGCGCTGGGCCTGACCGCCTACCTGGGCGGGGCGGTGACGATCAACCTGCACGCTGACAAGCCGCTGGCGGGCTTCGTGCTGTCCGGGGTGTATGTCGGGGTACTGGTGTGGATCGGCCTCATCCTGCGACGCCCGGAACTGTTACGAGTGTTGGGACTTCGGCGCGGCTGAGAGCTCAGCGCGGCGGCAGCTGCTCCAACAGCTCGTCGAGGAATCCGCCCGCCTCACGCCCGGCGGCCTCCACGTCGGCCGCGGCGATCGCGTCCACCAGGCCCCGGTGCCGGATCTGGTCCGCCTGCACCGGTTTTGCGCTGGTGGTGGCCACACTGGCCATCAGTACCTCGGTGAGCCCGCAGTACAGCTCGGTCAACACTGGATTGTGCGAGCAGCGGACCACCGCGAGATGAAAATCGGTGTCGGCCCGGACGAACTCGTCGTGTCTGCCCTCCTGCTGGTGGCTGTCGCGGCGATCCAACAGTGCGCGCAGCTCAGCCAAGTCCGCATCGGTGCGGGCGGCGGCAGCCAGGCGTGCCCCTTCCACCTCCAGGCAACGTCGGACCTGTAGTACGTCGCGCAGCTGCGGGCCGCACAGTCGGCGCACCGCGCCGGACACCTCACTGGTGGCGCGCACGTAGGTGCCGTCGCCCTGGCGGACCTCCAGGATGCCGCTGTGGGCCAGCGCCCGGACCGCCTCACGCACGGTGTTGCGGCCGACACCAAGCGCGTCGGCGAGCTCGGGTTCGGTGGGGATTCGCGAATCGACCGGCCATTCCCCGCCGGTCACTGAGGCGCGAAGCTGCTCAATCACCTGATCGACCAAGCCGGTGCGACGGGTGGTGACCAACGGCACAGTATCCTCCCTTCATCCAGTCATAGGATGTATGCGATCCTACTTCAGGTGACCTGCACCGCCCGCAACGAAACACTCGGCCAGTACGAGCACGACCTTGAACTGGAACTCGAGGGTGCCGCCGAGTTCCGGCCGGCGACGATGGCGGCCGGCGGTGTATTGCTGACCGTCGCGGTGGTCTTGACCGCACTGAACCTGCGCCCGGCGATCACCAGCGTGGGTCCGCTGCTTCCGGAAATGCGGGGCGCGCTGGGCGCCTCAGACACCTGGGCCGGGGTCCTGACCACGTTGCCCGGTCTGTGCTTCGCTGCCGCCGGGCTGGCCGCGCCGTGGTTGTCACGGCGGATCGGGCTGGGGCGCACGGTTTCGGCGGCGCTACTGATACTCGTTGCCGGACTGCTGATTCGGGTCTGCGATGGGCCTCTCGTCGTGCTCGGCGGAACGTTGGTGGCAACCGCCGGAATCGCGTTGATCAACGTGCTGATCCCGGTGATCATCCGGGGATCCTTCCCCGCCCAGGTCGGCCTGATGACCGGGATCTACACCGCGGCGCTGCAAGGGGGAGGAGCGTTGGGCTCCGCGGTCACCCCGGTGCTCGACAACGCGCTGGGCGGTTGGCGCTCAGCCCTGGGCGCGTGGAGCGCACTGGCGCTGCTGGCGCTGGCGGCCTGGGTGGTGGGGGCCCGCGGATTCGACCGGCCCGACACCACCGCGCCCGCGGCCACCACGAAAGGCCGGTCGCTGCTGCGCAGCAAGCTGGCCTGGACTGTCACGCTGTTCTTCGGCACCCAGTCCTTCCTCGCCTACGTGGTGATGGGCTGGCTGCCCGAGGTGCTCATCGAGAACGGAACAACCGAAACCCGCGCGGGCCTACTGCTCGGCCTGATCTCGTTGATCGCGGTGCCGATCAGCCTGATCGTCTCGCCGCTGGCCGCCCGCCGGGACAGTCAAAGCGGATGGATCGTCGGACTGGGAGTGCTTGGCATGGCCGGCATGCTCGGCCTGCTGATCGCGCCCGCGGCCGCGCCACTGCTGTGGAGCGTGCTGGTGGGTCTGGGGATGAGCGTGTTCTCGTTGGCCCTCACCGTGATTGCGCTGCGAGCCCGCGACGCACAAGACACCGCAAGCCTGTCGGGGATGGCGCAGGGCTTCGGCTACCTGCTCGCCGGGGTCGGCCCGTTCACGTTTGGTCTGTTGCACCAGGTGAGTGGTGGATGGACCGTGCCGTGGCTGATGATGCTCACCGTGTACGTGGTGCAGACAGCGGCGGGCGCACTGGCGGGGCGCAACCGCTATGTCTGAGCAGCGCTAGCCAAACGTGCACTGAGACCGGGGATTTCGCGATGCCGTCAGCCTGTGTGCACGTTCGGTGATTGTTGGGTCCTAGGGCTGCCGCAACGACGCGGTGTCGATGACGAAGCGGTAGCGCACGTCTGATGCCAGCACACGCTCGTACGCGGTGTTGATGTAATCGGGTTCGATGACCTCGATCTCGGGACGCACGCCGTGCTCGGCGCAGAAGTTCAGCATCTCCTGGGTCTCGGCGATCCCACCGATCAACGAGCCCGTGACGCTGCGCCGCATCCGCACCAGCGCACTCGGCGGCACCGTCAGGGCGTGCTCGGGCATGCCCAACTCGACCAGGGTGCCGTCCAGGGTGAGCAGGTTCAGATATGCGCCCAGATCCAGGCTGGCCGAGACGGTGTTCAAGATGACGTCGAACTTGCCGCGCAGATCTTTGAACGTCTGCCGATCGCTGGTCGCGAGGTAGTGCTCGGCCCCCAACCGCAGGCCGTCCTCCATCTTCTTCAGCGACTGCGACAGCACCGTTACCTCAGCGCCCATCGCGACCCCGAGCTTGACGGCCATGTGGCCGAGGCCGCCGAGGCCGACGACCGCCATCCGCTTGCCAACACCGACATTCCAGTGCCGCAGCGGTGAATAGGTGGTCACTCCGGCACAGAGCAGGGGAGCGGCGGCGTCCAGGGGAATCTCGTCAGGGATGCTCAAGACGTAGTTCTCGTCGACGACGATCGCGCCGCTGTAGCCGCCCTGCGTCGGCTGGCCGTCGCGGCCGACACCGGCGTAGGTGCCGATCATGCCGCCGCCGGTGCAGTACTGCTCATGGCCGGCCAGGCAGCTCGGGCACTCGCGGCAGGAGTCGACGAAGCAGCCGACGCCGACCCGGTCGCCGACCTTGTGCTTGGTGACCTCAGATCCGACCGCGGTCACCACGCCGGCGATCTCGTGGCCGGGAACCAGGGGATACTGCGGAGCGCCCCACTCGGCTCTGACGGTGTGGATGTCGGAATGGCAGATGCCAGCGAAATGAATGTCGAACGCCACGTCGTGCGGACCGGGTTCCCGGCGGGTGATGGTGGTCCTGCTCAGCGGGTCGGTTGCCGACGTGGCGGCGTAAGCGGAAACGGTGCTCATAGTGGAGATTCCTCTTCAGATATGCGTCGACACGTAAAAAGATAGCTTAGCAAAGTTATTTGCTGTCAAGCCTGTCCCGATGGCGTGAGATCGGTCACCGCCGGCGCGGGAACAGGGGCTCCGGCTTAGTTGATCGGCGCGTTGACCCAGCGTAGGTCTTCGGCCACGCCGCGTGCGGCGACCGGTCCCTGCCCGGTCTGCCACACCTCGTTGTTGACGACGAAAACCCGGCTGTCACGGTTGGCCGCAAGCCGTCGCCAGGCGACGCTGTCGAACACGGTGGCCGCCCGCGCCTTCACTGCCGGGGAGACGAAAGAGACGTACACGATGTCGCCATCGGCTGCCGAGAAATCCGCCCGCCCGGCCAGATCGCCATCGTTAGCTGGGATCTCGAGGTAAGGCCGATCGGTGAACCGCTGCAACGGGGGGCGGTCCACCCCGACCGCCTTGAGCACGCTGGCGGCGAAGCCGGAGGCCCCGTACACCCGCACGCTGTCGTCGGTGAGCTCCACCACCGACACCTGGAAGTGGGTGGCGTCGCTGACCTCGCGGGTTTCGGCTGCGTACGCGCTGAACCGCTCGAGCACCTCGTCGGCAGCGCCGGTGCGTGCTGTCGCGGCGCCGACACCGCGCACGTTGTCCTCCCACCCCGAACCCGGCGCCCCGGTGAAAACGGTGGGCGCGATCGCGGCCAGCTCCGCATAGCCGGGTGTCAGGCCATGGGCGCCCAGGATCAGATCCGGATGCAGCTCGGCGATGGCGCCGATATCGGGGTTGCTGCGCGAGCCCACAGCCGCGACACCGTGTATTACCGCGCCCAGGTAGGAGGGTTGCTTGTCTGCTCCGTCCGGCAGCGCGGCGCCGACCACACGGGACTGCAGGCCCAGCGCGCACAGCGTGTCGAGCTGGTCGCCGGAGAGCACCACGATGCGCTCGGCCTGCTCGGGAACCTCGACACTGGCCGGCTGCACCTCGGCCGCGTTGTGGACCCAGCGCATCGCCGGCCCGGGGTCGGGCTGTGCGGGCTCGGCCGCGCAGGACTCGTCGGGACGCCGGTCATTGCCGAGCACGCCCGCCCCGGCGACCATCGTGGTCGTGGCGGAGATCGAGGTCGGGGCGGTTTCTGCCGCATCGCCCGCGCATCCGGCCGTCGTGAGCAAGGTCACGGCAAGCGCTACTGCGGACGCCGCCCGCCGGTCCACCCTGGTCACGCGGTGACGTTAACACCCACGGCGGAGCACCCCTCGAGGAGACGAATACGACAGTTTGTAGGAGGCCTATACCGACGGGGCGACGCTCGGGGTTAGGATTCGACCAAGTTTCCCGGGATGCCCATGTTTGGAGGAATCTTGACCGCCGAAGCACCCCCACGCGCAGAACTCGAGGCCAGTCGGCCCTTCCCTGCGTTGATGGGCCCCAAGGGCAGCCTGATCTACAAGCTGATCACCACCACCGATCACAAGCTGATCGGCATCATGTACTGCGTCGCGTGTATGGCCTTCTTCTTCATCGGTGGCCTGCTCGCGCTGTTGATGCGTACTGAGCTGGCGGTGCCGGGCCTGCAGTTCCTGTCCAACGAGCAGTTCAACCAGCTGTTCACCATGCACGGCACGGTGATGCTGCTCTTCTACGCGACGCCGATCGTGTTCGGGTTCTCCAACCTGGTGCTGCCGCTGCAGATCGGCGCCCCGGACGTGGCTTTCCCCCGCCTCAACGCGTTCTCGTTCTGGCTGTTCCTGTTCGGCGCGACCATCGCCTTGGCCGGCTTCATCACCCCCGGGGGTGCTGCCGACTTCGGCTGGACCGCCTACACCCCGCTGAGCGACGCGGTGCACTCCCCGGGTGCCGGCGGCGACCTGTGGATCATGGGCCTCGCCGTCGGTGGTCTGGGAACCATCCTGGGTGCGGTGAACATGATCACCACGGTGGCCTGCATGCGCGCCCCCGGCATGACCATGTTCCGGATGCCGATCTTCACCTGGAACATTCTGGTCACCTCGATCCTGGTGCTGATCGTCTTCCCGTTGCTGACCGCGGCGCTGTTCGGTCTGGCCGTCGACCGTCACCTGGGTGGACACGTCTACGACTCCGCCAACGGTGGCGTACTGCTGTGGCAGCACTTGTTCTGGTTCTTCGGCCACCCCGAGGTGTACATCATCGCGCTGCCGTTCTTCGGCATCGTCAGCGAAGTGTTCCCGGTCTTCGCCCGCAAGCCGATCTTCGGCTACGTCACCTTGGTGTACGCGACGCTGGCCATCGCCGGGCTGTCGACCGCGGTATGGGCGCACCACATGTTCGCCACCGGCGCGGTGCTGCTGCCGTTCTTCTCGCTGCTGACCCTGATGATCGCCATCCCGACCGGTCTGAAGTTCTTCAACTGGATCGGAACCCTGTGGCGGGGTCAGCTGACCTTCGAGACACCGATGCTGTTCGGGCTCGGCTTCATCGTCACCTTCCTGGCCGGTGGCCTGACCGGCGTGATGCTGGCCAGCCCGCCGCTGGACTTCCACGTCAGCGACAGCTACTTCCTGATCGCGCACTTCCACTACGTGCTGTTCGGCACCATCGTGTTCGCGACGTTCTCCGGGATCTACTTCTGGTTCCCGAAGATGACCGGCCGGCTGCTCGACGAGCGGCTCGGGAAGTTGCACTTCTGGCTGACCTTCATCGGGTTCCACACCACGTTCCTGATCCAGCACTGGCTGGGCAACATGGGTATGCCGCGTCGGTACGCCGACTACCTGCCCACTGACGGCTTCACCGCGTTCAACATCGTGTCGACCGTCGGGGCGTTCATTCTGGGCTCGTCCATGATCGCCTTCACCTGGAACGTCTTCAAGAGCTGGCGTTACGGCGAGGTCGTCACCGTGGACGACCCGTGGGGCTACGGCAACTCCCTGGAGTGGGCCACCAGCTGCCCGCCGCCGCGGCACAACTTCACCGAGCTGCCCCGGATCCGTTCGGAGCGTCCGGCTTTCGAGCTGCACTACCCGCACATGGTCGACCGGTTGCGGGCTGAGGCGCACGTCGGCCGTCATCCCGGTGACGAGCTGTACGAACCCGCAAACGCTTGATGAGCCCGCTGGGGGAGAGGCGGCGCCCGGTCGAGCCGGGCGCCCGCCAGGGGTGAGCACGCCCAAGGTGCCGGTGCTGATCACTGTCACCGGTGTCGATCAGCCCGGCGTGACGTCGGCCCTCTTCGAGGTGCTGTCGCGCTACGAAGTGGAGTTGCTCAACGTCGAACAGGTCGTGGTTCGCGGTCGCCTCACGCTGGGCGTGCTGGTGTCCGCGGAGCCGGACGTGGCCGACGGGCCGGCGTTCGCCGACGAGGTCACTACCGCGATTCGCGGTGTGGGACTTGATGTCACGATCGAACGCAGCGATGACGCGCCGATCATCGCGGTACCCTCCACGCACCGGATCGTGGTCTTGGGACGACCGGTGGCCGCTACGGCCCTGGGGGCAATGGCTCACGAGATCGCCGAGATCGACGCCAACATCGACATGATCCGCGGCGTTTCCGACTACCCGGTGACCGGGCTGGAACTGCGGGTCTCGGTGCCGGTCGGTGCCGCCGGCAGGTTGCAGTCCGCGCTGAGCAAAGTCGCAGCGGAGCAGCAGGTCGACGTGGCTTTCCAAGATGCCAGCCTGTCGCGCCGGACCAAGCGCCTGATCGTGTTCGACGTCGACTCCACCCTGATTCAGGGCGAGGTCATCGAGATGCTCGCCGAGCGGGCCGGTGCCGGGGACGCGGTCGCTGCGATCACCGAGGCCGCGATGCGCGGCGAACTCGACTTCGCCGAATCGCTGCACCACCGGGTGTCCACGCTGTCTGGTCTACCCGCCAGTGTCGTCGACGAGGTAGCCGAACAGATCGAGCTGACTCCCGGTGCCCGCACCACGGTGCGCACGCTGCGCCGCCTCGGCTTCAAATGCGGTGTGGTGTCCGGCGGCTTCCGGCAGGTGATCGAGCCGCTGGCGGCCGAGCTGCAGCTCGACTTCGTTGCGGCCAACGAGCTGGAGATCGTCGACGGCAAACTTACCGGCCGGGTGATCGGTCCCGTGGTCGACCGGGCCGGCAAGGCCGACTCGTTGCGGGAGTTCGCTGCTCAGGCGGGGGTGCCGCTGGAGCAGACCGTGGCTGTCGGAGACGGCGCCAATGACATCGACATGCTGTCCACGGCGGGCCTGGGTGTGGCGTTCAACGCCAAGCCGGCGTTGCGCGAGGTGGCCGATGCCTCGCTGAGCTACCCGTATCTGGACACGGTGCTGTTCCTGCTCGGGGTCACCCGGGCCGAGATTGAGGCTGCCGACGCGCACGACGGCGTGCTGCGCCGGGTAGAGATTCCGCCGGTTTAGAACAGGGCGCCGATCACGGCCAATGGCAGTAGCGCGATATCGGCGGCCAGTGGGATGCCGATCGCATCCAGCAGGTTGCCGTCGGCGAGCTCGGACATGAACACGTCGTAGTTGTACTGGGGCAGGGTGATCAGCAACGCGCTGAGCACGTCGAGCGGCGGGAAACCGGTGTGTGGCGGGAACGTTTCGAAGAGGTCCTGCCAGGTGGTGGGCACGAAGGTCAGCAGCGAGCTGTCGCCTCCTTGGACGGCCAGTGCGGTATTGAGCAGCTGTTCGGCCCAGTCCGGCAACGAGTAGACGTAGTTGGCCGGGTCCAACAACGTGTTGAAGGTATCCGTGATGCCCTTCTGCACACCGTCGAACAGGGCTTGCGGAACCTGTTGCAGGACACTGAGATCCGGCAGGAAGCCGATCCCGGTGGGGACGTCGGCGAATCCGGGGCTCCAGCCGTGCTCCAGGTTGCCGTAGCCCAGATTCACCAGCACCCGCAGGGCCGGCTGTAACAGATCGACCAGTGGGTCGCCGATGAACGGCAGCAGTTGCAGCGGTGCAAGCAGCGGCAGAGTGCTGACCGGCAGCATGTAATAGTCGGTCAAGATGTCGTCGGATGACGTCGGAAGCGGCACCGCATTCGCGATCTCCTCGGGGCTGAGGCCCAGGTAGGTCACGTGCTCGAAGAAGATGCCGAACACGGCGTTGAGGGTGGACAAGAAGTCGATCGGATACTGCGGGAAGTCGGCGAAGCCGTCGTATTCGTGGGTGTAGACGGTGGTGGGGAACAGGTCGCTGGGTTGGGGGCCGCTGAAGGTCAGCCCGAGGCTCGGTATCTCCTGATGGGCACCGGCCGGCAGGTCGAAGCGGGTCAACATTCCCCCGTTGGGCAGTGCCTCGTCACCGATCAGCACGAAGTGCACGTAGTCGCTGGGCACGCCCTCGTCGGCGAGTTGCTGCATCAGCAACGAGGAGATCACCGCGCTCTGCGACCACCCGAACACCACCACGGGATTGTCGGCGTCGGCCTGACCTCCGACGATCTGTCGCAAGATCGCGAGCTCCAGGATTTGGCTGCCCTCGGCGGCCGACTCGTCGAAGGTTCCGGTGAACGGGCCCAGGAAGGGATACAGCGCCTCGGGGGTGCTGAGGATCTGGGTGGTGCCGGTGAAACCCAGCGGTGCCAGGTAGAGCTCGTTGACCGCGTCGGCGTAGGTCTGACTCGGGGTGGGCATACCGCTGCCGCCCATGATCACAGCTGTTCCGCCGCCCAGTGGCGGGGTGGGGGCGCCGATGCCGGTGAGCTGCACCGCGGGGAATCCGGGATCCGCGGCAGTGGGGGACGTGATAAGGCCGGCGCCGACGAGGCAGACTGCGAGCGCACTGGGAAGACGAATCATCCAAGCCCCCTAAGCCTAAGCCTAAGAACCGGTGTGGGCTGACCTTGGCAAACATTACAACAGCCCAACGCCGCGGCGGGGTGAAGTAGTTCAGCCCGGAACGTGCCCCGGCTAGCGCCACCCCGGTCGGTCGCCGCGGAGCCGGGATACGGCACGATAGGGCCGTGCCCGATACCGGACGTTCCGCTCCCGCAACCGGGGCCGATCAGGATCTGTTGATCCACTTCGAAGGCATTTCGCTGTGCCGTGACGGGCGTTCTCTGGTGGGGCCGTTGGACTGGTCGGTCGAACTCGACGAACGCTGGGTGATCATCGGGCCCAACGGTGCGGGCAAGACGTCGTTGCTGCGGATCGCCGCAGCCACCGAGCACCCGTCCTCGGGCGTGGCCTACGTCTTGGGCGAACAGCTGGGCCGGGTCGACACCACCGAGCTGCGGGCCCGCGTCGGGCTGAGCTCGTCGTCGCTGGCGCAGCGGATCCCAGACGGGGAAACGGTCAGTGACCTCGTCCTCTCGGCCGGCTACGCGGTGCTGGGACGGTGGCGCGAACGTTATGACACCGTCGACTACGAGCGGGCGGTCGACTTGTTGGAGAGCCTGGGTGCCGAGCATCTGGCCGACCGCACCTACGGCACGCTGAGCGAAGGCGAGCGCAAGCGCGTGCTGATCGCCCGCGCCTTGATGACCGACCCGGAGCTATTACTGCTCGACGAGCCGGCGGCCGGCTTGGACTTGGGCGGGCGCGAGGAGCTGGTGGCGCGCCTGGGGGATCTGGCCGCCGACCCGGATGCACCGGCGATCGTGCTGGTCACGCACCACGTTGAGGAGATTCCGGTCGGATTCAGCCACTGCCTGCTGCTGGCCGAGGGCCGCGCGGTGGCCGCCGGCCTGCTCGAGGACGTGCTCACGGCCGAGAACCTGTCGGCCACGTTCGGCCAGTCGATCTCACTGGATGTCATCGACGGGCGCTACTTCGCGCGCCGAACCCGTAGTCGAGCTGCCCACCGGAGGCGCGCATGAACGAACCGCAGCCGCCACCCCTGCCGACGAGACCTGCCGCGACGGTGATGCTGGTACGCGAGGACGCCCCCGGCGGGCAGGGCCTCGACGTATTCCTGATGCGCCGCCATGCCGCGATGGAGTTCGCCGCCGGCGTGATGGTTTTTCCCGGCGGGGGCGTCGATGACCGTGACCGCAGCACCGAGATCGCCTGGCACGGGCCCGAGCCGACGTGGTGGGCGCAGCGTTTCGGCGTGGACGTGGAACTGGCCGCGGCACTGGTCTGCGCGGCCGCACGCGAGACGTTCGAGGAATCCGGGGTGCTGTTCGCCGGGCCCGCTGATGATCCGGACCGGGTTGTCTCCGATGCGTCGGTGTACGCCGAGTCCCGGCGAGCGCTGAACGCCGGCGAGCTGTCGTTCGCCGACTTTCTGCGCACCGAGCATCTGGTGCTGCATGCCGAGTTGCTGCGGCCCTGGGCCAACTGGGTGACTCCGGAGGCTGAGCGCACCCGCCGCTACGACACCTATTTCTTCGTGGGTGCACTGCCGGTCGGGCAGCGCGCGGACGGCGAGAACACCGAATCCGACCGCGCCGGCTGGCTCACGCCGGAGGCGGCGATCGAGGATTTCGCTGCCGGGAACAGCTTCTTGCTACCGCCGACCTGGACCCAGCTGGATTCGCTTATCGGCCGCAGCATCGAAGCCGTGATGGCGGTGGAACGCCAGATCGTGGTGGTGCGGCCGGACCTGGCGCGCCGCGGCGACAACTGGGAGATCGAGTTCTTCAACTCCGACCGTTACAACGCAGCACGCGGAAAGCGTTGGCTCGGATGAGCGAATTCGTATCGGTGCACACCTCAGCCGACGAGCCCGGGGTGGCCACGCTGGTGGTCTCGCGGACGCCGACCAACGCTATGACCCGGCAGGTCTACCGGGAGATCGCTTCGGCCGCGGCCGAGGTGTCGGCCCGCGACGACGTCGCAGCTGTGGTGTTGTACGGGGGCCACGAGATCTTTTGCGCCGGCGACGATGTACCCGAACTGCGCACGCTGATCGCGGCGGAGGCGCAGGTCTTTGCCCGGGTGCGCCACGAAGCCGTGCAGGCGGTAGCGGCAATCGCAAAGCCGACGGTGGCGGCCATCACCGGCTACGCGCTGGGCAGTGGTTTGGCGCTGGCGCTGGCCGCGGATTGGCGAATCAGCGGCGACAACGTCAAGTTCGGGGCAACTGAAATTCTGGCCGGCCTCGCTCCCGACGGTGGCGGGCTGGCCCGGCTGGCCCGAACCATCGGTGCCAGCCGCGCCAAAGAATTGGCGTACAGCGGCCGGTTCTTCGATGCTGAAGAGGCGCTGGCCCTGGGCCTGATTGACGACATGGTCGCGCCCGACGGCGTCTACGACGCCGCGATCGTCTGGGCCCGCCGCTTCACCCACACCCCGGCACAGGCGCTGGCCGCGGCCAAGGCCTCGATCGACTCCGTCGAGACCGAGCCTCCTGCCGACCGAGCCGCCGCCGACCAACGCCGCTACGGCGAGCTGTTCGCCGCCCGCACCGCTGGGGAAGGCTCTTAGGCGCCACGGCCCCCGGGGGCTTGGGGCCATGACGGTTTCTTTTCACGTTTTTATCAGCTAACGTCCAGTCAGCGGCCAGAGCCGCCTCGAGCCCGGCGTTAGGAACCCACCATGCAGTCATCTGCCATCCGCCCCTGGACCACCGCGGCCGTCGCACTGCTGGGCGCGGGCGCCGTTGCGGCCGGTCCGGTCATGATGCCGCAGGCCGGAGCCGTGGCAGTGGACTTCCTGCTGACCGCTCAGGACATCACTTTGGACCTGGTGCGCCACGGGCAGTCGGTGGACAACTTCGAGGGAATCCTGGGCACCATCCCGCCGGGCGCCGCGCTGACCGCGCTCGGGGAGCAGGAGGCCGCCTACCTTGCCAATCCCGCCAACCCGCTGCACCTTGCCGACCCCGACTTCTACAGCGGGATTTACGTTTCCGAGTTCCTCCGCTCGCAGGAAACGGCCGGCGGGTGGCTGAGCGCCGCAGGCGCGCCGGACACACCGCTGACCATCCTGGCCGGACTCAACGAGATCAATGCCGGATGGTTCGAGGGCCACGAACTCAACCTCCTCACCCAGGTCGCCTACGCTCTGCCGACTTTCATGTGGGCTCTGGGCCACTACTGGGTGCCCATGTTGGGCTCCACGATCGACCCGAACGGAGTGGCGTTCAACGATCGCGTCACCGATGCGATCGCGGCCATCTACAGCAATAGCGTCTCCGACCCGGAAAGCTCGCTCAACGACGTGGCGTTCGCGCACGCCGGAACGATCGCGATCTGGACGTTGATGAACGTCAAAAACCCCGACTTCGGGCTGGTCCTGTCCCAACTGCTCGACACGCACACCCCGCTGGACAACACCGGTCAGGTCATCATCGAGGGCAACCCCACCGACGGCTGGACGCTGGTCAGCTGGGGCGGGCAGGAGGTGTCGGCGACTCCGGACCTGTTGACCGGGCTGTTCGTCGACTGGCGGGACCTGAACGTCGCGCCGCAGATCGCGACGTGGCACATCCTGGAGGCGTTGCAGGGCGGGGACCAGGCCGAGATCGCCGCAGCGCTGCAGACCGGTTTCGACCAGGTGCTCGGAGCTATCACCGCGTTCCCGCAGGCCGTTTTCGAGACCATCACGGGCGCGCTGGACGGCTAAGCCTCCCCCGCATGAACCGGGCGGTTCAGCGAGTCTCGACGTAGGAGAGGCGAAGCTGGGGCCGGCCCATCAACCCCGCGGTACAGCGAGTCTCGACGTAGGAGAGGCGAAGCTGGGGCCGCCAAATCAACCCCGCGGTTCAGCGAGTCTCGACGTAGGAGAGGCGAAGCTGGGACCGTTGCATCGGAATTCGCGGATTAAGCATTGACATAGGAAAAATGGGGGGATATTTTCAGCGAAGTATTGCGCTACGCGTCGGAGCGTAACGGAAGCTACGGACTCGCTGAAGGAGAAGGTCATGCAGCACACCCGCCCGTGGATCACCGCCGGGGTCGCCCTTGTCGGCGCCGGCCTCGTGGCCGTTGCCCCGGTGGCTCCGATAGCCGCGCCGCTGCCCGGCATCGCTCGGCCCGATATCACGCTGACCGCCGTCGACATGGTGCTTGACCTGGTCCGTCACGGCCAGTCGACCGAGAACGTCTCGGACTACGTCGGAACGACGCCCCCGGGTGCACCGCTCACCGAGCTCGGTGAGCAACAGGCCATCGACGTCGGTAACGGCCTCTACAACGGGGGTGACAACAACATTGGCGGGGTGTACGCCTCGGACTTCCTGCGCGCCCAGCAGACGGCGTGGCCGTTGGTCCAGTTGCTGGCCGGGCAACCTGTCGATCCAGCCAACTTTCCGGACGGGCCGCCGCCGCTGCTCGCGCCCGAGCAGATCCTGTCCGGGCTCGGCGAGATCAACGCGGGGTGGCTGGAAGGACAGAGCGGAACCATCTCCGGCCTCCTCTATCTGTTGCCCACGATCGCGTGGATGACCGGGGCGTACTGGGTGCCGATGCTGGGCTCGGACATCAACCCCAACGGGATGGCGTTCCAGGACAACTTCGGTGGCGCCATCCAGACGATCTACGACGCCACTACGGCAGACCCGGACAGCTCGGGCGTGGCGTTTTCGCACGGTGCCGCGATCATGGCCTGGACGATGATGAACGTCCAGAACCCCGATTGGGGGCTGTACTTGGACACCCTGGTCAATGACCGCGGGCTGCCCAACACCGGACAGGTCGTGGTGGAGGGCAACCCCACCGACGGCTGGACGCTGGTCAGCTGGAACGGCACCGAGGTCGCCGAGAACCCGGATCTGCTCACCGGATTGTTCGTCGACTGGCGGGACCTGATCACCGCGCCGCAGATGGCCGGCTGGCACATCTGGGAGGCAATCCTGGGTGGGGACCCCTCCGACATCTTGGCTGCGCTGCAGACCGGCTTCAACGACGTGTTCTCGGCGCTGGTGGAGTTCCCGCAGGCAGTGATCGACACCATCGCCGGTGCGTTCGGCGATGCCGCGGGCAGCGGCTCCGCCGAGGCGTGGGGCGACCTGCTGGGGGCCCTGGCTATCTGACCCCTGACCAGCAGCAACGAAGCCGGGTGTGGCGCTAGCTTGCCGCACCCGGCTTCGTGGAGTCCGACGAACCTGCGATTTCCTGAAGGCTGGGTATTGCCCAGCTCTCCATAACATAGATAAGCTGTGATATCGGCCACATTGTGTCCTATCTGGGGGGATAGACATGCTGCCAATCATCAGCCGTACCTGCGTAAGTGCCGGGATAACGCTGGTTGCCGTCGGAGTCGTCACGCCGGTAGCGGCGCCGGTGTCGGCCGCGGTGCAGGTGGCCGACATCGCGCTGACTGCCGAGGACATCACGCTGGATCTGGTGCGGCACGGGCAATCGACGGACGACGTCAACAACATTCTTGGCACGCTGCCGCCCGGTGCTCCCCTGACGGCGCTGGGCGAGCAGCAGGCGCAAGATGTGGCCGCTGACATCCAGCAGCAGTTCCCCGACGGTATCGCCGGCATCTACGCCTCGGAACTTATCCGGACCCAGCAGACCATGGCAGCGCTGGCCCAACTGCCCGGCATGCCGGCTGTGCAGGTTCTGACGGACCTCAACGAGATCCCCGCCGGGCTTTTCGAAGAACAGCCCCGCAACCTGCTCACCGAAGCGTCCTTCTTCTTGCCGATGGCTTCGTGGATCCTGGGCAACCTGTTTGTCTCCGAGCCGGGCACCAACTACAACGGGGTGGTCTTCGACGAGCAGGTCGACCAAGCCGTCCAGACGATGTACGACAACACCATCGCCGGAGACGGCGCCACGACCGCGGTGGCGTCCTCCAGCGGCGGGGTTATCGCCATCTGGATACTGATGAACGTCAAGAACCCCGATATCTGGCCGATCATCCAGACAGTGCTCGAAAACGGCGGCCCGCCCCCCAACGGGGGTCAGGCCATCCTCGAAGGCAACCCCACCGACGGTTGGACGCTGGTCAGCTGGGACGGCATACCCGTCTCGGCAACCCCGGACCTGTTTACCGGGTTGTTCGTCGACTTCCGCGATCTGATCACCGCGCCGCAGATCGCCGCCTGGAACATCTGGGAGGCCATCCAGGGTGGCGATACCGCCGACATCACCGCGGCGCTGCAGACGGGCTTCAACGACGTGCTCGCCGCAGTCACCGCGTTCCCGCAGGCCGTGATCGACACCCTCACCGGCGCGCTGAGCGACAGCACCGGCTCAGCGGCCGACTCCTTGGCAGATGGCTTGGTGGGCGCGATCTGAGTCGCGGTCGCGCCAGCGGTGACCTGGTTCCGCCCGGCTTCGCCGTGCAGATATCACCTATTAGGCTGACCTACCATGACCAGTACGGACCCCACGCCGAACCCGCACGCCACCGCCGAGCAGGTGGAGGCCGCCCGGCACGACAGCAAGCTCGCCCAGGTGCTCTACCACGACTGGGAGGCTGAGCAGTACGACGAGAAGTGGTCTATCTCCTACGACGAGCGCTGTATCGACTACGCCCGGGGCCGCTTCGACGCAATCGTGCCCGCTGCCGAGCGGACCGGCGAAGCGCCGCTGTATGACCGGGCGCTGGAACTGGGCTGCGGCACGGGATTCTTCCTGCTCAACCTGATGCAGTCCGGCGTCGCGCGGCGCGGCTCGGTCACCGACCTCTCGCCGGGCATGGTCAAGGTCGCCACTCGCAACGGTCAGGCCCTCGGTCTGGACGTCGACGGCCGGGTCGCTGACGCCGAGGGCATCCCTTATGAGGACAACACGTTTGATCTGGTGGTCGGCCACGCGGTGCTGCATCACATTCCCGACGTCGAACTGTCGCTGCGTGAGGTGGTGCGAGTGCTCAAGCCGGGTGGGCGCTTCATCTTCGCCGGGGAGCCCACCACGGTCGGCAACTTCTACGCGCGCCGGCTAGCCGACCTGACCTGGAAGACCACGGTCGCGGCGATGAAGCTGCCCGGAATGGGATCCTGGCGCCGACCGCAGGAAGAGCTCGACGAGAACTCCCGCGCCGCCGCCCTCGAGTGGATCGTGGACCTGCACACCTTCGAGCCGCGCGACCTGGAGCGGATGGCGACCAACGCCGGCGCGGTCGAGGTGCAGACCGCCAGCGAAGAGTTCACCGCCGCGATGCTGGGCTGGCCGGTTCGCACCTTCGAGTCGACGGTCCCGCCGGGCAAGCTCGGCTGGGGCTGGGCGCGGTTCGCCTTCGGCAGCTGGACGGCCTTGAGCTGGGTGGACGCCAACATCTGGCGCCGGGTGGTGCCCAAAGGCTGGTTCTACAACCTGATGATCACCGGGGTTAAACCGTCCTGACTGCCGGCTTCAGATTTGAAGTCGACGACGTCGGCTATCTGAGCTCGCCGGCCGGGGCCACCGCCCTGGGCGAGGTCGCCGGTTTTGCGCTCACCGACGCCACCCGGATCGCCGACATCGCCGCCCTGCGCGGCCGCTTCGGCACCCGGACATCGGCGTTGGTCGAGACCGTGCTGCTGCGCCGGCGTGCCGCCGCCAAATTGGTTGAGCTGCCGGGCATCTCACGGTGGCTGTTCACCGACGAGGCGCTGCAGCAGGCCAGTGCCGCGCCGGTGGCACGGCACCGCGCGTACCGGATCGCGGCCGCGGCACCGGGTGCCGCCGTACACGACGTGACCTGCTCGGTCGGCACCGAGCTGGCAGCGCTGTCCGAGCGGATCGATCGGGTGCTGGGCAGCGACCTCGACCCGGTACGGCTGGCGATGGCTCGCCACAACGTGGGCGGGGCCGTCGTGCGAGCTGATGCCCTGGCACCGGTCAGCCGCGGCACCGTGGTACTGGCCGACCCCGGCCGGCGCGCCGGTGGGCGGCGTCGGTTCGACCCGGCCGACTATCAACCCGCCCTGGACCTGTTGGTGGAGCGCTATGCGGGTCGTGACCTGGTCGTAAAAGCCGCTCCCGGAATCGATTTCGAGAAAGTTCGGACGCTCGGCTTTCACGGCGAGATCGAAGTCACCTCGTGGCGCACCTCGGTTCGCGAGGCCTGCCTATGGTCGCCCAGCCTGACCGAAACCGGGGTGCGCCGCCGCGCGGTGATCCTCGACCGCGGCGAGCAGATCACCGACGCCGAGTCCGATGACTGCGACGTGCGGCCGGCGGGGCGCTGGATCATCGACCCCGACGGCGCGGTGGTGCGGGCCGGTCTGGTCCGCCAGTACGGCGCCCGGCACGGGCTCTGGCAGCTCGACCCCGACATCGCCTATCTGTCCGGCGACGAACTACCGGACGGCTTACGCGGATTCGAGGTGCTCGAAACGCTGGCCTACAGCGAAAAGCGCCTTCGGCAGGCGTTGTCGGTCCACGACTGCGGTGCCCTGGAAATCCTGGTGCGCGGCGTACGCGACGTGCAGGCTGACCCGGACGGTCTGCGTCGCCGGCTGCGTCTGCGCGGTGCGCAGGCTCTGTCGGTGGTGATCACCCGCATCGGGACGGGGGCAACCGCGCGGGCGATTGCCTTCGTCTGCCGTCCGTCGCGCTGAGCGGCCCGGTAAGCTGTCGTCTTCAGGCCATTCCTGCTTGCTGCGGCAAGGCGACACAAAGCGAGACAAACCGACAATGCGCATTCTGGTGGCCGTCCTGTTGGCGGGCGGTGCAGTGGGCAGCTGGCTGGGCATGACGGGGATACCCTCGGCGGGCGCGGTTTCGCCCTGTGCCGAACTGGGCGGCACGGTCGAGTCCGGACAGTGCCACGTCCACTCGTCCAACGCCAACTACACCCTTGACATGCGGTTTCCGGTCGACTACCCGGACCAGCAGACCCTGACCGACTACCTGGTGCAGAACCGCGACGGGTTCTTGACGGTGGCCAAGTCGCCCGGGTCGCGCGACATGCCCTACGAAATGGACGCCACATCCGAGCAGCACCGTTCGGGTCAGGCCCCCAAGGGCACCCAGAGCGTCGTGCTGAAGATCTTCCAAGACCTCGGCGGCCCGCAGCCGTCCACCTGGTACCAGTCGTTCAACTACGATCTGGCGACCCGCAAGCCGATCACCTTCGACACTCTGTTCGCCCCCAACAGCAAGCCGCTGGACGCGATCTTCCCGGTGGTGCAGCGCGACCTCGAACGCCAGACCGGGGTACCGGCGATCCTGATCTCGCCGGGCTCGGGGCTGGACCCGGCGCACTACCAGAATTTCGCCATCACCAATGACGAGGTGATCTTCTACTTCGCGCCCGGCGAACTGCTGCCGATGAGCTCCGGTGCCACTTCGGTGAAGGTGCCGCGCACCGCGCTCCCGCCGCTGGCTGTCGCGGTGTGATGTCGGGGGAGTAGCCGCGATCAGGCGGGGGCGAAGCTGAACACCTGACCGGCGCTGGTGGCAACCGCCACCCGCCGGTCATTGCCGACTGACACCCCGACGGGAAACCCGCGCGCTTCGGGCAACGGATAGTTGTTGAGGCTGTGGCCGTCGGCCGGGTCGAACACCAGCAGCGACAAGCCCGCCGGACCCAGACTGGTGCCGGCGACCACGGTGTAGCCGACCTTGCCGGCCAGACTCGACGAGGACAGCGGCACGACGTCCTCGCGGCGCCACACCTGCTCGGCGTAGTCACCGCGGTCGGCATAGGCAGTCAGTTCGGTGTCGGGGCCGCCGCCCGAGACGATCAGTCCGCCGGGCGTCACCGCCGGCGGTGTTTGCGCCAGGAACTTCAGCGGCACTGACCATTTCGCCTTGCCGTCGGCGGCGTTGATCGCCCACAGGCGCTGGTCGCGTCCGTTGACGTAGACCGTGGAACCGTCGGCGGACAGCACGGGGCTGGCCAACACGCCGGCCGCGACCGCGTCGCTGCTCCACTCCAGGGTGAGCAGCGGAACGCCGCCCGGGTGGTATTTGAGACCGACCAAGCCGGACTCCTTGGCGCCCGGCTGCCACAGGCTCACTACCGCGATGTTGCTCTGTGGCGAGAAGGCGGGTGCGGCGGACACCGGGCAGTCCGGTCGGGCGTCGGCGCAGTCGGACAGTCCGCGCCGGAAGTCGGTCGGATCGACACCGTCCACCAGGTCCAGCGGCGTGCCGACGACCGCGCCGCGATGGGTGTCGAAAATCAGCACCTGGCCCAAATGGGTCACGACCAGCAGCAGGCCGTCACCGAGGATGCGCGGCGTGGAGGGCATTCCGATCACCGGTGCACGCCAGCGGATCCACTGGGTGGGCGGAAACGACAGCATGGCGCCGGGCTGCCCCACATAGACGTTGTCGAAGCCGTCCATGAGTGCGCCGAAGAACCCGCCGCCCTGATGCAACCGCGTACACCAGCGCTGCCGGCCGCGGTCGGCGTTCTCCCACTGCATCAGCGAGCAGCCGGCCTCGGTCTGGGCGTTGAGCATCATCCAGCCGTGGACTCCCAGGGCGGGCTGTGCTCCCAGCTCACCCTTGACCGAACGGATCCAGTCCAATTGCAGGTCGGTGGCGCCCGCGGTGGCGGTATGACTGCTGTTGGCGGCATCGGCGTACTGGGCGGGCCAGCCCGGCGCGGGCGCGGCATCCACCCACGAATCGGTGTTCGCGCAGCCGCCTAGAAGCCCTGTCAACGCCGCCACCGCGATTCCGGCCAGGACACCACGTCGCCGCAACACAGTGGCAATCCCCAATCCTCGGCCGGGCAGTGAACGAGTCCAGGTGAGGGTAGCGCGTGGCGCGAAGGCGCTCGCGTAGGCTTTCCGGCCATGACGACGATGTGGGGCGCTCCGATCCACAAACGCTGGCGGGGTTCGCGCCTGCGTGACCCGCGCCAGGCCAAATTCCTTACGCTGGCCTCGCTGCGCTGGGTACTGGCCAATCGGGCCTACACACCGTGGTACCTGGTGCGCTACTGGCGGCTGCTGAAGTTCAAGCTGGCCAACCCGCACATCATCACCCGCGGCATGGTTTTTCTGGGCAAGGGCGTGGAGATTCAGGCCACCCCGGAGATGTCGCACATGGAGATCGGCCGCTGGGTGCACATCGGCGACAAGAACACCATCCGGGCCCACGAGGGCTCGCTGAGATTCGGCGACAAAGTGGTGCTGGGACGCGACAACGTCATCAACACCTATCTCGACATCGAGCTCGGTGATTCCGTGCTGATGGCCGACTGGTGCTACGTCTGCGACTTCGACCACAAGATGGACGACATCAACATTCCGATCAAGGACCAGGGCATCATCAAGAGCCCGGTGCGGATCGGACCGGATACCTGGATCGCGGCGAAGGTCACCATCCTGCGGGACACCAGCATCGGCCGCGGTTGTGTCCTGGGCGCCCACGCGGTGGTCAAGGGCGTCATCCCCGACTACTCCATCGCGGTCGGCGCGCCGGCCAAGGTGGTCAAGAACCGCAAATTGGCCTGGGAGACCTCGGCTGCCGAGCGGGCTGAGCTGGCCGCCGCGCTGGCCGACATCGAACGCAAGAAGGCCGCCCAGGGCTGAGTCGCATCGTGACGCGACCGCGGGTGGTCATAGCGGGCCTGGGCGACAGCGGCGTGCTCGTCGCGATCCGGCTGGCCCAGCACGCCGACGTGGTCGGCATATCGGTGAAACCCGCGCTGGTGAGCGGTCAGGAGCTGGGCCTGCGCCTGTCCCGCCCGCAGCAGTGGGCGCGCGACTACTGGCTGCCGTTTGACCGATTCCCACGGCTGGACGCGGTGCGCACCGTGCACGGCGAGGTGACCGGTGTCGATCTGAGCGTCAGATCCCTGACCGTCAGGTGTGCCGACGGCGTCACCCGCGATGAGCCCTATGACGCCCTGATCATCGCGACCGGAGTCAGCAACGGCTTCTGGCGTCGGCCCACCACGCAGTCCGCCGGCGACGTCGCCGCGGAGCTGACCACCGCACACTCCCGACTGGCCACCGCCGGTTCGGTCATCGTCGTGGGCGGCGGTGCCGCGGCGGTCAGCAGCGCCGCCAACGTCGCCCGCACCTGGCCGGACAAGCAGGTCGACCTGTATTTCCCCGGCCAGCGCCCGCTGCGTGAGCACCACCCGCGGGTCTGGTGCACCGTCGAGCGCAGATTGGTCGATGCGCGCGTGGGCCTGCATGCCCAACACCGCGCCGTCGTGCCCCACGGGTTCGGCTGCGACCGGATCACCGAAGACCCGGTTCGGTGGAGCACCGGTCAGGACCCGGCCTCAGCCGATGCCGTGCTGTGGGCGATAGGCAAGGTGCGACCCAACACCGCCTGGTTGCCGGCCGAGCTGCTCGACGAGGCCGGCTTCGTCCGGGTGACGGCCGATCTGCGGGTTCCCGGACATCCGACGGTGTTCGCAATCGGTGACGTCGCGGCGACCGACCCGTTGCGCAGCTCGGCCCGCAACCGCGCGGATGGCCTGCTGGCCCACAACGTGCGGGCCGCCCTCGACGGCAGGCCGCTACGGCACTACCGGCCACCCACCAGGCGGTGGGGCTCAGTGCTGGGGCCTCAACCCGAGGGCCTGGAGGTGTTTGCGCCGTCCGGGCGCGCGTTTCGGTTCCCGGCCTGGTCGATCGAGCGGGTGCTGTATCCGTGGATCGTCCGGCGGGGCATTTATCGCGGCGTGCGCCCCAACGATCCGCTGAAAACTGCCAGAATCGACTGATGACGACACCCGCATTCTCCGATGTGTACCGGGAAAAATACTTGCTACTGACGACGTTCACCAAGGACGGCAAGCCCAAACCGACCCCGGTGTGGGGTGCGCCCGCCGGGGACCGGTTGTTGGTCATCACCGACGACGGGTCGTGGAAAACCAAGCGCATCAACAACACTCCGCGGGTCACCATCCAAAAATGCGGAGTCCTGGGTAAACCCAAAGGGGAACCCGTTGAGGCGGTGGCCCGGGTCCTGCCCAAGTCCGAGACCCGGCGGGTCTACGACGCCGTGGTCAAGCGGTACTGGTGGCACGCCTGGTGGTTCGTCCCGCACTCGCTGGTGCGCGGTGGGATAGACAAAGTGCACATCGGCCTGGAGATCACCGCCGCCTGATCCGTCTCGAGTTCTCAGGCGAACTCGAGCAGCGTGTAGGCGCCCCGGAAGTTCTTCATCGGACCCCACTGCCAGAAGGCCGGAAACACGGTTCCGAAGAACAGGCCGCGACCTTTGGGCATAGGTACATCGTGCACGGCTCTGATACCGGGCACCGTCTTGGCCAGCCCGGCGAGCTGACGCGCCGACAGGCTGAACGGCATCGGGGGCACGCGATAGTGCCGGGATGAACGCATCCCGCGCGGAGCGATCTTTCTGACCACGGTCGGTGGGACATCGAAGAACATCTGACCGCCGGGGAAACGCTCGGCGCACGCCGTGATGAGGTCCATCGCCTGGCGCGGCTGCAGATACATCAGCAGACCTTCGGCGGTGATGAAGACGCCGGCGCTCGAATCGACCTGCGTCATCCAGCTGTAGTCCAAAGCTGACTGCGCCAGGTTGGTGATGCGTGGTGACGTCGGCAGCAACCGTTCGCGAAGCCGCATCACCGGCTCCAAATCCACCGACACCCAATTGAATCGCGGGTCAGGAATGGCACTGTCCAGCCGCCAGAAGCTGGTTTGGAAGCCTTCGGCAAGCGCCACCACCGTCGCCTCCGGGTGCTCCTGCAGATAGGCCGTCGCGCATCGATCAACGGCCAGCGACCGTAGCGCCATCTCCTGGCCGCGGCGTCCAAACTTGTCGAAGTCGAACGCGATGGATTCGACGAGTCGGATCGCCTCCGGGTCATCGATGATGGCGTTGGAGTGTGCGGCCTGATACGCCCGCCCGTTGAGCGTCATCAGGGCGGTCTCCGAAACTCCATTCAGCGCACGGGCGTCGACTTTGGATTCGGCTGGACGGTCCATCGCGCCCATACTATCGGAGAGAGCCGTCGGGCCGGGTTGTCCCAGCTAGGGATTCAATGCCGGCAGTACCCGTTCGACCAGCAGTCGCAGGCTCTCCCAGCCCTCGTCGAGCGGCAGCCCGCCGATCAGCGGGTGCAGTGTCACCCCGGTGCGGCCGGCGCGACACTGTTCGACGAGCTCGTCAGGGGTCAGCACCTCGATCTTGGCGGACGCGCGCAGCTCGTCGACCGTGTCGGTGCGACTCTCGTTGGGGCGAGGCAGCTGCGCCACCGCCCACGAGCTGTATTCGGTTGCCTCGTGCAGGAAATACTCACCACATCGGGCCCATGCGGCTTCGGGGTCGGTGGTCAGATGAGTCACGGTATTGCCGTTCTCGGGACTGAAGACGAACCCCTGCTTTCCATGGCGTGCCAGTTCCTCCCGATACCGGGCTTCGATCTCGGGCATGGGCATCGGCGGTGAGAACGGCAATCCGAACCGGGCCGCTCGGCGGGCGGCGGCGGTGCTCATCCCGCCGATGAAGAACACCGGATGCGGCTTGGTGTACGGCTTGGGTGTCACCTCGATCAGCTGGCCGCGGTATCCGAAAGGCGCGTCTCCCCAGGACTTCAGCAGCACCTCGAGGCACTCGTCCATCAGGCGGCCCCGCCGCCGGAAATCCTTACCCACAGCGTGGTATTCCTCTGGGCGGTAACCGATTCCGGCGACGAAACTGACCCGTCCGGCGGATAGATGATCGAGCACCGCGATGTCCTCGGCGAGGCGCACCGGGTCGTAGAGCGGTACCAGCAGGGCGTTGACGCTGATGCGGATGTCGTTGGTGCATCCGGCGACGGCGGCGGCCATCAACAGCGGCGCGGGCAGCCAGCCGGTGGCCGCAAGATGATGTTCTTCGCAGCCGATCGCGGTGACTCCGTTGGTGTCGGCATAGGACGCCATCTCCAACGCGGCCCGGTACCGCTCGGCATGCCCGGCACCGGGGGTGTTCGTCATGTTCAGGCGCAGGGCGCTCAGCAGTGTCATGGGATTGACCGGTCACCTCCTGAGGCGCCACCGTAGCGGACGAAATGATCGATCGATTGTTTATGCCGATGTGGCGCCGTTAGCCTAGGCACTGTGACCGGTGTGCTGACCCAGCTGCTGATCGACGGCGCACTGGTTGCCGGTGGCGCGGGCACCTTTGACACCATCAACCCGGCCACCGAGGAAGCCATCGGTGCGGCCGCCGACGGCGATGCCGCCGACCTCGACCGCGCTATCGCCGCCGCCCGGGCGGCGTTCGACACCTCGGACTGGGGCCGCGACACCGCATTACGAGTGCACTGTCTGCGCCAGCTGCGCGACGCGCTCAACGACGAGATCGAGACGCTGCGTGAGATCACCATCGCCGAGGCCGGGGCGCCCCGGTCGCTGACCTACCGAGGCCAGCTGCAGACCCCCGTCGATGACCTGGGTTTCCCGGCCGCCACCGCGGAGAGCTACCCCTGGCAGGTGGATCTCGGGGTGGCGGCCCCGATGGGCATCACCACCGCGCGGACCGTCGTGCGGGAGCCGTTCGGCGTGGTCGGAGCGATCACGCCGTGGAACTTCCCGCACCAGGTCACGTTCGCCAAGATCGGGCCGGCGCTGGCGGCGGGCAACACCGTCGTCCTCAAACCGGCACCCGACACCCCTTGGTGCGCAGCCGAAGTCGGTCGGATCATCGTCGAGAAGACTGACTTTCCGCCGGGAGTGGTCAACATCGTCACGGCGTCCGACCACCGCATCGGTGCCCGGCTCGCCGAGGACCCTCGGGTGGATGTGGTCTCCTTCACCGGCTCGACGGCGACCGGGCGCTCGGTGATGACTGCTGCCGCACAGACCATCAAGAAGGTTTTTCTGGAACTCGGCGGAAAGTCGGCCTTTGTAGTCCTCGATGACGCCGACCTGTCCGCCGCCTGCACGGCGGCCGCGTCGACGGTAGCGATCCACGCCGGCCAGGGATGCGCACTGACCACCCGGCTGCTGGTGCCCCGCGCACGCTACGGCGAGGCGCTTGATGCGGTGGCTGCCGCGATTTCTGGGGTCGCGGTCGGCGACCCCAATGATCCGAAAACGTTGTGTGGACCGTTGATCTCGGCGAAGCAGCGAGATCGGGTGCAGTCCTATCTTGATCTGGCGATCGCCGAAGGCGGGACGTTTGCCTGTGGCGGCGGCCGACCGGATGACCTGGATCGGGGCTTCTACATCGAGCCGACGGTGATCGCCGGCCTGTCCAACGAGGCCCGCGTGGCCCGCGAAGAGATTTTCGGCCCGGTGCTGGTGGTGCTCGCCCACGACGGTGATGACGATGCGCTGAGGATCGCCAACGACTCGCCGTATGGTTTGTCCGCCACGGTGTTCGGGTCCGAAGACCGCGCCGCCCGGATGGCGTCGCGACTGCGTGTCGGGACGGTCAACGTCAACGGCGGCATGTGGTACGCCGCCGACGTGCCGTTCGGCGGCTACAAGCAGTCCGGGGTCGGCCGGGAGATGGGATTGGCAGGCTTCGAGGAATACCTCGAGACCAAGGTGGTGGCTACCGCGGTGTCTGGGGCGCAGCGCTGATGGCCGGGCCTCCTGATCCGCAGGTGCTGGCGGCGTTGCTGGCGATGCGCGACGGTGCCGACGATGCGCCGCCGCCGGTCGGCAATGTCGCTGCCCGTCGGTGCAACGTGGGGCATACCTTCAATCAGGTACTGGCGTCGCTGCCGCCGGTCACCGGCGTAGAAACCCACGAGTTTTCGCTGACCTACGACGGGGGCACGCTTCCGTTGCGCTGGTACCGGCGAACCGGCGCCACGCAGCCCGGCAGCGCTGCGCTGTATCTGCACGGCGGCGGAATGATCCTGGACTGGCGACACGTGGGTTCGCTCTACGACGCGGCGGTGCGCGCCTATGTCGCTGCTTCCGGAGTGCCGATGCTGGTGGTGGATTACCGTGTCGCCCCGGAATTCCCGCATCCGGCTCCGCTTCAGGACTGCTACGCGGCATTGTGCTGGCTCAGCGAGCACGCGGGCGAGCTGGGGGTCGACGCGTCCCGGCTGGCCGTGATGGGCGACAGCGCCGGCGGGGGACTGGCCGCAGGCGTGGGCCTGCTGGCCCGCGACCGGGGCGGACCGGCGATCGCAGCCCAGCTGTTGATCTATCCCATGCTCGACGACCGCACCCGCGAGGCCGGTGACGCGGGCGCGACCCTGCTCACCTGGAGCTACGACGACAACGTCACCGGCTGGACAGCGCTGCTGGGCAACGGCGGCGCCGACGGTTACGCCGCGCCGGCCCGAGCCGGCGACCTGGCCGGCCTGCCGCCAACGTACCTCGATGTCGGCGGGCTGGACATCTTCGCGCCGGAGGATGTCGCCTTCGCGCACCGGCTGATTGCCGCGGGGGTCCCCGTCGAGCTGCATGTGTACCCCGGGTGTCCGCACGCGTTCGACCTGCTGGTGCCCGATGCCGAGGTGTCGCGGCGGGTTATCGCGCACCGAGTGCGCTATCTGGTGGGGTTGTAGTGGCCTACGACGCGCAGCTGGCGGCACGCGTGCGGGAGATATTCGCGGGCGACGGTCCACCGGTGTTGGAGAAGGCGATGTTCGGCGGGCTGGCATTCATGGTCGCCGGCAAGATCGCCGTCGCGGCGATGGCCGGCGGGCTGCTGGTCCGCGTGGGTGTCGCGCGTGCCGAACAGCTGCTGAGAACCACCGCCGCCCAGCCCATGGAGATGGGCGGACGGACCATGCGGGGCTGGGTCCATGTCGACGGCGAACACCTCAGTTCTCGGCATCAGCTCGCCGAATGGGTGGATATCGGAATCGCTGCCGCGGCCAGCGCTTGAAAGGGCCCACGGCAGCCGCTCAGAACAGCGTGCCGCGGATGAGATCTTCGGCGCAGCGCAGGGTGGCACGGTAGACGTCCGGCGACAGCCGCGCTGCCTGCTCGATCAACCCGCGCGTCAACACGTACACGGCAGCCGCGGCGCCGTCGCCGTCGATACCGGTCGCCAGCGAACCGCCGCGCTGCGCTTCGTCGACGATCTCGCCGATGACGTCGCGCAACGGCGAGACCCCGTCGGTAGCGCGTTCGAAGGCGGCCAGATAGGGGTGGTCGTGGCGCAGCCGGTCGGCCTCGGTAAGCACTGCGGCAAGCCGATCCGCCACGGTGCCGCCGCGCTGTGCTGCGGCATGTAATCGGGGCAGTGCGATCTCGCGTGCGGCGGCCACGGTCGCCGCCATCAGCTCATCCTTGTTCGGAAAGTAGTGGTACAGGCTGGCGCTGGTCATCTCGGCGCCGGCGGCGATCTCGCGGATGGTGGCACCCGAACGGCCCACCTCTGCGACACGCCGGATCGCTGCGCTGATGATTCGCTGGCGGGTCTCTTCGCTGCTGGTTCCAGCCGGCCGACCCCGCGGCGTCGACGTCAGGGGCATGATCACCTCAGGTTAGTCCGCCGGCGATCGGGCAGGTCAACACTGCGCCGGTTGTCCGACGCGGGTGTCGACGGCTGCGAGGATGGGTCTATGTCGACACCGCAGCTGGGCCGCCCGGTCGGCGCCGACGGCGGCCAGACCCGTCAGCGGATCATCGCCGCCACCATTGCGTGCGTGGCCGAATTGGGGTACGCACGGACCACGATCCGTCAGATCGCGCGCACGGCAGGTGTTACCAGCGCCAATCTCTACAACTACTTTCCGAACAAGGCCGATCTGGTGGCCGCCGCGATCGTCGCACGCGCCGAGATCGCCCTGCCGCGACTGCGGCGCGCCGCCGAGCGGCCCGGCACGGTGGTCGACCGGATCGAGGCCGTGCTGGACGAGTCCGGCAACCTCATGCGCGAGCATCCCGATCTCGCCGCGTTCGAATGGGCGATTCGTGCTCAGAACGCTGTCACCGTGTATCCGGGAGACACCGGAAGCGGGGGCCTGGAAGCGCTGCGCGACATCATCACCGGGATCGTCGATGACGGCGATACGCGCGACGTCAGCGGGGGGTGGCGGGTGATCGAGGTGACCTACGCCCTGGTCTACGGCCTGACCGAATTGGCGGCGACCGGATCTCCGGAGGCCTATCAGGCGGCGCTGGCCGCCGCGAAGCGCCTGATCCGGGGGACGCTGTTCGTCGCTCATTGATATGATCAACTGATTGATTATATGCTGAGCCGGTTGCTGGGCTGTCTTTGCGGCGTTCCGGAGGTGCCTGACAGTGACCGACATCCAGGGTCTCCAGTCGCCAGACTTTGATCCGAATGCCTTGCGCGACAAGTACCTCCGGGAACGGCAACGACGCCTGCGAAGCGACGGGCTCGACCAGTACATCGAGGTGGCGGGCCGCTTCGCCCGGTTCGCCGAAGACCCGTGGGCTGAAGCCGGATTCACCCGGGAACCACTGTCCGATGAGGTCGACGTCGCGATCGTGGGAGCCGGCTTCGGCGGACTGCTGACCGGTGCCCGGCTGCGCGAGCTCGGGGTGGAAAGCATTCGGCTGATCGACAAGGCCGCCGACGTCGGCGGCACCTGGTACTGGAATCGGTATCCCGGTATCGCCTGTGACGTCGAGTCCTACGTCTACATGCCGTTGCTGGAGGAACTTGGCTACGTGCCGACCGAGAAATACGCCAAGGGCCCGGAGATCTTCGCGCACTGCCAGCGCATCGCCCACCACTACGACTTGTACTCCAATGCCTGCCTGCAGACCGAGGTCACCGAAATACGTTGGGAAACAACGGCATCACGCTGGATAATCGCGACCAATCGGGGGGACGCATTTCGGGCCCGATTCGTGTCGATGGCCAATGGCTACCTGCAGAAGCCGAAGCTGCCGGGCATCCCGGGCATCGGCGAGTTCGCCGGGCGCACCTTCCACACCAGTCGCTGGGACTACGACTACACCGGTGAGGGGCTGGACCGGCTGGCCGACAAGCGGATCGGGATCATCGGCACCGGTGCCACCGCCATCCAGTGCGTGCCGCGACTGGCCGAGGCGGCGGGGCATCTCTATGTCTTTCAGCGCACGCCGTCGACGGTGGACGTACGGGGCAACCGGCCGACCGACCCGCAGTGGGCAGCGGAGCTGGAGCCGGGGTGGCAGCAGCGCCGGATGGAGAACTTCCAGATCCTGACCGCGGGCGGCCAGGCCGACGAAGACCTGGTCGACGACGCCTGGACCAGCCTGACCAAGCAGATGCCGATCGTCAGCGGAGACGGCCCCGTCGACCAATCGGTGCGCGCCGAGATGGCCGACTTCGCCAAAATGGAGCAGATCCGCGGCCGCGTCGATGCGTTGGTGAATGATCCGGCCACCGCCGAGGCGCTCAAGCCATGGTACGGCTACTACTGCAAGCGGCCCTGCTTCCACGACGAATACCTACCGGCCTTCAACCGCGACAACGTCACCCTGGTCGACACGAAGGGCCGCGGTGTCGAACAGATCACCCCGGCTGGGGCGGTAGTCGACGGCATCGAATACCCGTTGGAATGCCTGATTTTCGCGACCGGGTTCGAGGTGGGCACCGACTATTGCCGGCGCACGGGTTTCGAAGTCATCGGGCGCGCCGGCGTGACCCTGACCCGGAAATGGGCCGACGGCGTGCGCACCTTCCATGGCCTGCACGCCCATGGCTTCCCGAACTGCTTCATCGAAAGCATTGCCCAATCCGGGTTCACGGTGAACTTTCCCTACCTGATCGACACCCAGTCGCGGCACGTGGCGTGGGTGATCGCGCACGCGTTGCAGCAGAATCTGCCCGCCCTGGAGGCCGCCGAGGACGCCGAACAGAGCTGGGTCGATGCCGTGGTGCAGCGATCCGACGTCATCGCCGGGCGGCGCGAGACGTGCACGCCGGGCTACTACAACCGTGAGGGCCAGGCGAACGCCCGGTTGCGCCAGGACAGTTTCTTCTTCGGCAGCCCCACCGAGTACGCCGACATCCTGGCCGCGTGGCGAGAATCGGGCACCCTGGAAGGGCTTATCGCCACCCGATAGCCGAAGCTAGAGGCCGAAGTCGATGACGCCCCTGATCAATTCGCCGCCGGCCAGGTCTTCATAGGCCTGGTTGACCTCGTCGAGCCGGTAACGCTTGGTGACCATCTCGTCGAGTTGCAGGTGACCCGCATCGTAGAGTGTGGCCAACAGCGGGATGTCGGTCCGCGGGTTGCAGGAGCCGAACACGGTGCCGCACAGCGTCTTGTTCATCAGCATCATGTCCTGGGGATCGATGCTGGTCCGCGTGCCCTGCACCGCCATTCCGGTCAGCACACAGATCCCGGCCTTACGGGTCAGCCGCAGGGCCTCCTCGACATCGGAATCGGTGACCACAGCGGGGGACACCACGACAGCGTCGGCCATCACCCCGCGGGTCAGGTCGCGGAGCATCTCGAAGGCCTCGGCGGTGCTGGAGGCGGTGTGGGTGGCACCGAAAGTGCGGGCCGATTCCCGCTTGAAGGCAACGGGATCCACCGCGACGATCCGAACGGCCCCGTTGATGCGGGCCCCCTGGACGGCGGCGGTGCCGATGCCGCCCACCCCGATGACCACGACGGTCTCGCCGCCGCGCACACCGGCGCGATACGCCGCCGAGCCGTACCCCGTCGGCACCGCGCACGCCAGCAGGGCCGCGGGTACCAGCGGCAAGTGCGGATCGATCTTGACCAGCGAGGCGGCCGAGACCACGGTGTGTTCGGCGAACGCGCCGATCTTGGAGACATGAGCCAGATCCCGGCCGTCGGCGCCATGGTGGCGGAAGGTGCCGTCGGTGGGCATTCCGGGCAGCATGGTTCCCGCTCCGGCGTCACAGATGTACTCCATGCCCGAAGAACACCAATGACATTGACCGCAGACCGCGACGAATGAGGTCACCACGTGATCGCCGGGGGACAGCCCCGTGACGCCGTCACCGACCTGTACGACCGTCCCGGAGCCCTCGTGTCCTCCGATGGTCGGCGCAGCGGGAGCACTCTGCCCCGGCGGGGCCAGGTGACCTTGCCGGATGTGCTCGTCGGAATGGCACAGGCCCGCCGCGGCCATGCGGACCAAGACCTCCCCGGCACGCGGCGGATCCAGTTCGAACTCCTCGACCGACCAGGGGCCACCGTAGGTTCGCAGGATCGCGGCGCGACTCTTCATCCGGCCAGGGCTACCGGTCGGGCAGTGCGTGCTCGATGATCGGCCGGCGTGGCTGCGGTTCCCGCAAGCGGCGTTTGGCCGCCAGGTACACCTGGGCGGTCTCGTCGGCGACGGTGTGCCAATCGAAGTCCGAGCTGAGCCGCTCGCGGGCGGCGACGGCGCGGCGCTGGGCGGCAGCCGGGTCGTCGAGCACGTGACACACCGCCGAGGCCAGGGCCGGCACATCGCGCGGCGGGCAGGACATACCGGTTTCGCCGTTGATCACCGCCTCGCCCAAACCGCCCACGTTGGCGACCACCAGTGGGGTTCCGGCGGCAGCGGCTTCCAGTGCCGCCAGGCCGAACGGTTCGTAGTGACTCGGCAGCGCCGCGGCGTCGGCCCGGTGCAACAGTGCCAACAGTTCGTCGTGGTCGACCCGGCCGATGAACCGGGTTGCCTTGAACACCCGGTTCTTTCGGGCGCACTCGACCAGCCAGTCCTGCTGGGTGCCGTCACCGGCGATGGTCAGCGTGGCTCCGGGGTGGGCGCGCCGGATCCGCGGCAGGGCCGCGATGATGTCGTGCACGCCCTTCTCGTATTCGAGTCGCCCGACGAACAGAATCTCCGGCGGGCCGCTACGAGACTGTCGGGGGGCGAACGGCCACCGTGCGGCGTCGATGCCGTTGCGGATCACCGTGGTTTCGGCGAGTCCGGGACCGAACAGGTCGGTGATCTCATCGCGCATTGAGGCCGAACAGGTGATCAGCGAATCGGATTCGCGGACCAGCCACGACTCCACCGCGTGCACCTGACGACTCAACGCTCCCGAGACCCAGCCGGAGTGACGCCCGGCCTCGGTGGCGTGGATCGTGGAAACCAAAGGCACATCATAGAATTCAGCGAGTGCGATCGCCGGGTGTGCAACCAGCCAGTCGTGGGCATGCACCAGATCGGGGCGCCACACGCTCTGGCCGCCGTCGACCTTCAGCGACAGTCCGGCGCGGACCATGGAATGGCCCATCGCCAGTGTCCAGGCCATCATGTCTTCGCCGAAGGAGAACTCGTGCGGGTCTTGGGCCGCGGCGACCACCCGCACGCCCTCGCTGATCTCGTCGGACGACGGGTGCGTACTCGGGTCGGTGCCATAGGGGCGCCGGCACAGCACAACCACGTCGTGCCCGGCAGCGGCCAGCGCGGTCGACAGGTGGTGGACATGCCGACCCAACCCGCCGATCACCACCGGCGGGTATTCCCACGACACCATCAGGATCTTCACGCGGCGGTTCCGTTCTGACGCGCACCGTGGTGGTGCGAGGTCCGGAGGTGGGGGGTCACCGTGGCAGCCTACGGGCATCCAGGGCGCCGAACAGGCCGTCGGCCTTATTCCAGCCGTCGGCCAGGCGCTGTGCGGTGTCTCGGTGGCCGCCGGCCAGTGCGTCGGCGATCTCCCGGGTGGCGTGCGCGTGCAGCTGCGCGCGGTAGCGGGCGTAGTCGGCGGCGGAGTCCTTGCTGACCATGAAGGGCCAGTCGCTCGAGACCGCCAGCAGCGCCTCGCGCAGGATCTGGTCGGCGACCCGGTCGCGCGGGGTGGGGCCCGACGGCGCCGCGGTCTGGGCCAGGGCCTTGTCGACGGCGCCCAGAGCGGTCTCGGTCACCTCGGCGTTCAGCTGCACCAGGTCGGCGACCTTCTCACCGGACCACACCCGCCAGTCCTTGCCGGACCCCCACGAGCTGGGCGGCAGTTCTACGGCGTCGCCGACGAAGCCCGCGTGGATGGCATCTGAGAGCGTGCCGACGCGAACCCCCGCTTCGGGCAGTGCCCGCAACACCCGAGCCAGCCAGGTCGGTCCCTCGTACCACCAGTGGCCGAACAGCTCGGTGTCGAACGCGGCGACCACGTGGGCCGGTCGGCCGATCCGCTCGGACTCGGACCGCAGCCTGCCCCGGACCACGTCGACGAAATCGGCGACGTGGGCATCGATCGCGGCGTCGGCGCGCTGCGGGTCGTACGGCGCCTTCTGTTCGGGGGAGACATTGCGGCCCGTTACCCGGGACGGCTTGAGCCCGGTGCGGTGGTCATAGGTGTGGAAATCCCGGTAGGCGTCATGCCCGGGATAACCCGACTTCGGCGACCACACCCGGTAGCTGACGGCAAGGTCACGGCCGAACGCGATCACGTCGGTGTCGCCGACCGGCCGGCCGAGGGTGGTGTCGCCGTGCAGTGATGGACCGTCGACCATGAAGTGCGAAATTCCGGCGGCCGCGTACTCGGTTTCCAGACCCGGCGTGTACGCGCATTCCGGGGCCCAGATTCCGCTGGGGGTGTGGGCCAGCCGTGCCCGGGCATCGGCCAATCCCTCGTGCAGTGCGAACTGGCGCAGTCGGGGCGCCAGCAGAGGCTGAAACGGGTGAGCCAGCGGACCGCCGAGCAGTTCCACCGTCTGCGCCTGCACCAGCTCCCGCAGCAGCGGGCTGGCGCCATGGCGCCACAGCAGCGCGAACTCGTCGAGAGCCTGTTCGGCCGCGGCGCATTCGTGCAGCCCGAACGGACGGATGTCGGGCAGGGTGGTGGCCTGGGCGGCGCGCAGCTGCCAGTTCGCCAGCCAGTGGTGCATGCCGTCCAGGCAGTACGGGTCGTCGAGCTGGGCGGCGACCACCGGTGTCACCCCGAGCGTGAGCAGGTGCTGCCGGCCTTCGGCGGCCAGCGTCCGCAGCACCCGCACCAGCGGCAGGTACGCCGCCGACCAGGATTGATAGAGCCATTCCTCGCCGACGGGCCAGCGGCCGTGGTGCGCCAGCCACGGCAGGTGGGTGTGCAGCACCAGGGTGAACAGGCCCGGTACGGAGCCGTTGGATTCTTCGGTCACCGGCGCACCGCGATCGCCACCAGGTCCAGGCTTTCATCGATATCGCGTTCAGCGGCTTCCATTAAGTCGAAATCGTCGCTGGTCACGCCGGCAACATCGGCCAGCAAGTCGGCCGGCCAGGGCGCGTCGGCGACCGCCCGCGCGATCTGGGCGTCGATGATCGAACCGCCGTGCCGGGCGTCCATCTCGCGCAGTGCCGGCCCGTGAAAGACGCCGTAAACCCCCTCGATCTCGAATCCGCCCTCGAGCAGCAGCTCGGTGAGTTCGGCGGCATTGAGTTCGCGGGTGTGGAACGGGTTGATCGGAGTGTCGCGGCCGGGGGAGAAGGTGATCCGGTTGGGCGTGGACACCATCAGCAGCCCGCCGGGCCGTAATACGCGGGCACATTCGGCGATGAACTGGCCTTGATCCCAGAGGTGCTCGATGACTTGGAAGTTGACCACCACGTCCACGGTCGCGTCGGGCAGCGGCAAGTCCGCGAGGTTTCCCCGGAGCGCTTCGACGCGCGGGTAGCGGGCTCGTACGTGGGCCACCGCCGCGTCGTCGTAATCCACGCCGATCACCCGCTGGGCCACGCCCGCGATCAGGTCGGCGCCGTAGCCCTCGCCGAACCCGGCCTCCAGGACCACGCGTCCGCTACAGCGGGGCGCCAGTTGCTGGTAGACCACCTCGTGGCGTCGGAACCAGTAGTTCTCGACGTCGAGTCCGGGGATGGTGCGTTCCCCGGTCAGCGTCAGCGTGCTGTCGCTGACCGGCGTGCCGGTGGGGTCTTCGGCGGCATTCGTAGATTTCATTGCACAGGCAGGCTAACGCGAAGGGCGCACTCTACGAACCGGCTACCCCGCACTGGCATTATCACGACCCGCTACGCTGTACAGGCGAACCGCATTAAGTTACCCATGAGTAACATGCTTGTGCGGCTGCGTGAATCGCTGCCCAGTCTTGTGGCCCGCCGCCGCAAGACCCCTTTGAGGAGGACGAACCACTCTCATGACGAACATCGTGGTCCTGATCAAACAGGTCCCGGACACCTGGTCGGAGCGCAAGCTCAGTGACGGTGACTGGACCCTTGACCGTGACGCCGCCGACGCCGTGCTCGATGAGATCAACGAGCGGGCCGTCGAAGAGGCCCTGCAGATCCGGGAGAAGGAAGGCGCCGAAGGCACCGTCACCGTGCTGACCGCCGGCCCGGAGCGGGCCACCGAGGCGATCCGCAAGGCGCTGTCGATGGGGGCCGACAAGGCCGTGCACATCCTCGACGACGGCATGAAGGGCTCCGACGTCATCCAGACCGGTTGGGCGCTGGCGCGCGCGCTGGGCGCCATCGAGGGCACCGAGTTGGTCATCGCCGGCAACGAGTCGACCGATGGTGTCGGCGGCGCGGTGCCGGCGATCATCGCCGAGTACCTGGGTCTGCCGCAGCTGACCCACCTGCGCAAGCTGACCGTCGAGGACGGCAAGGTCACCGGTGAGCGGGAGACCGACGAGGGCGTGTTCACCCTGGAGGCTTCGCTGCCGGCCGTGGTGAGCGTCAACGAGAAGATCAACGAGCCGCGCTTCCCCTCCTTCAAGGGCATCATGGCCGCCAAGAAGAAGGAAGTCACCGTGCTCAGCCTGGCCGAGATCGGCGTCGAGGCCGACGAGGTCGGTGTGGCCAACGCCGGTACCAAGGTGACTGCTTCGACGCCGAAGCCGCCGAAGACCGCTGGCGAGAAGGTGACCGACGAGGGCGATGGCGGCACCAAGATCGCCGGGTACCTGGTTGCCCAGAAAATTATCTAAGCGCTCCCCGGACCTAGCGAAGACGGAAGAAAATAGACATGGCTGAAGTACTTGTGCTCGTGGAGCACGCCGAAGGAGCGCTGAAGAAGGTCAGCTCCGAACTGATCACCGCCGCGCGTGAGCTCGGCGAGCCGTCCGCGGTCGTCGTCGGTGCCCCCGGCACCGCCGCCCCGTTGGTGGACGGCCTGAAAGAGGCCGGCGCCGCCAAGATCTACGTCGCCGAGTCCGACGTGGTGGACGGTTACCTGGTCACCCCGACTGTCGACGTGCTGGCCGGGCTGGCCGAGTCGGCTGCCCCGGCTGCGGTGCTGATCGCGGCCACCGCCGACGGCAAAGAGATCGCCGGCCGGCTGGCGGCCCGCATCGGTTCGGGTCTGCTGGTCGATGTGGTCGAGGTCAAGGCCGGCGCCAAGGTGGTGCACTCGATCTTCGGTGGTGCCTACACCGTTGAGGCCGAGCCCACCGGCGAGCTCCCGGTCATCACAGTCCGTGCGGGTGCCGTTGAGCCCGCGCCGGTCGCTGGTGCGGGCGAGCAGGTCACCGTGGAGGTGCCCGCCGCCGCGGAGAACGCCACCAAGATCACCTCGCGTCAGCCGGCCGTGGCCGGTGACCGCCCGGAGCTCACCGAGGCCCCCATCGTGGTGTCCGGTGGTCGCGGTGTCGGCAGCGCGGAGAGCTTCTCGGTGGTCGAGGAGCTGGCCGACTCTCTCGGTGCGGCCGTCGGCGCCTCGCGTGCCGCGGTGGACTCGGGCTACTACCCGGGTCAGTTCCAGATCGGCCAGACCGGCAAGACCGTGTCGCCGCAGCTGTACATCGCCCTGGGCATCTCCGGTGCGATCCAGCACCGGGCCGGCATGCAGACGTCCAAGACCATCGTGGTGGTCAACAAGGACGAGGAAGCACCGATCTTCGAGATCGCCGACTTCGGCATCGTCGGCGACCTGTTCAAGGTCGCGCCGCAGCTGACCGAGGCGATCAAGGCCCGCAAGGGTTAAAGAAGACCTCTATGGGTGTTCGCCGGGCCCGCCCGGCCGCAAGTCGTCAAAACCCCCGCACGCCCGGCGTGTCGGGGGTTTTGTCGTCTTTGCGTGGCCGCGACACCGAGTGCGAGCAGCTACGGCAAACCCTCGCCGCCGCTAGCGAGGGCCGTAGTCAGGTGCTGGTGCTGCGCGGCGAGGCCGGAATCGGCAAGACCGCTCTGCTGGAGTACCTGGTCGATTCCGCATCGGAGTTTCAGGTGATCCGGGCGGCCGGGGTGGAGTCCGACATGGAGCTGGCGTTCGCCGGCCTGCAGCAGCTGTGTGCACCCGTGGCCGACGGGATCGACCTCCTGCCCGAACCGCAGCGTGAGGCGCTGGCGATCGCGTTCGGCACGAGCAGCGGGTCGGCGCCCGACCGATTTCTCGTCGGGCTGGCGGTGTTGGGCCTGCTTGCCGGGATCGCGGCACGCAGGCCGGTGCTGTGCCTGATCGACGACGCCCAGTGGCTCGATCGGGTTTCGGCTCAGACGCTGGGGTTCGTGGCACGCCGATTGCGGGCCGAGCCCGTCGCGATGGTGTGCGCACTGCGTGAACCGGTAGACGGCCTGACCGGACTGCCGAAGTTGATGCTGCGTGGCCTGACGGACTCCGACGCGCATGCCGTACTGGAGTCGGCGCTGCCGGGCCGGATCGATCCCCAGGTCGCCGAACGGATCGTCGCCGAGACCCACGGCAACCCGCTGGCGCTGCTGGAACTGCCGCGGGGGCTGTCCGCGGCCGAGTTGGCCGGCGGCTATTACCGCCCCGACGTGGTGCCGGTGGCGGGACAGATCGAACGCCACTACCTGGCCCGGGTTCAGGCGTTGCCCGACGCCGCCCAACGGCTCTTGTTGCTGGCTGCCGCCGAGCCGGTGGGGGACGCGGCGCTGTTGCTGCGGGCGGCAGGGGAGTTGGGGCTGGCGTCGGCGGCCATCGCCCCGGCCCAGGAGGCCGGCCTGATTGAGATCGGCGCGCGGGTGCGGTTCCGGCATCCACTGGTGCGTTCGGCGATCTACCGCGCGGCGATCCTCGAAGACCGCCGAGATGCCCACCGTGCCCTGGCCGAGGCCACCGACCCGGCACACGACCCCGACCGGCGGGCGTGGCATCGCGCCCATGCGGCAGCCGGCCCCGACGAATCGGTCGCCGCGGAGCTGGAACGCTCCGCTGACCGGGCGGCGTTGCGCGGCGGGACCGCGGCGGCGGCGGCATTTTTGGCCCGCGCCACCGAACTGACCCCCGATCCGCTACGGCGCGGAGCCCGTGCGCTCGATGCCGCCGATGCCAAACTGGCGGTGGCTGAAATGGACGCGGCCGCCATTCTGTTGGGCACCGCCGAGCTGGCGCCGCTGGACGCGCTGCAGCGTGCCCGGTTGGCCTGGATGCGCGCGCAGTTGGCATTCACCCGTGGCCGCGGGAGCGGCCACACCGCCACCATCCTTGACTCAGTTCACCAATTCTTCACCGTGGCAAGCCATCTGGAGTCGATTGATCCGGTGATGGCGCAAGAAACCCTGTTGGAAGCGGTCAGCGCGGCGATGTATGCGGGCCGGGCGTTCGGGGCGCAGGTGCGCCAGCACACCGCGGCGGCGCTGGCCGCGGGCGTGCGGACGAACCGGCCGGCCGATCTGCTGCTGCTGGCGTTGACCGCCCGCATCAGCGCCGGCTGCCAAGCCGGCCTGGAGCCGTTGCGTGCCGCGATTGCCGCCCTGACCCCGAACACCTGGTCATGGCAGGCGTTTCCGATCGGATACGAAGCCGCCGTGCACGACGTGTGGGACGACGAAGCCTGGTATCGGATCGCCAACGACGCCGTGCGGGTCGCGACCGACACCGGTGCGCTGGCCATGCTGCCGATCGCGTTGACCACCCGGGCCGGCGTGCACGTGCAGGCCGGTGAGTTCGCGACGGCGCGCGCCCTGATCGCCGACGCCGACGCCCTGACCGCGGCGTCCGGTCAGACGCCGGTGCGCTATCACGCGCTGGCGTTGGCGGCCTGGACAGGGGAGGAAGCTGCGGCGACCGTGCTGATCGACGCCGCGGCCCGCAGCGGGGCCGCCCGCGGCGAGGGCCGCATCATCGCACTGATCGGCTACGCCTCCGCGGTGCTCTACAACGGCTTGGGTCGCTACCAGTCGGCCTGCGAGGCGCTGCGCCGCGTGCTGGACTACGAGGATCTCGGCCTCTACGGGTGGAACCTGGCGGAACTGGTGGAGGCCGGGGTGCGCGGCGGCGAACTGTCATTGGCCGCCGAGGCGTTGGCGCAGCTGCACGAACGCGCCACCGTCAGCGAGACCGATTGGGGGCTGGGCGTGTTGGCCCGCTCGCGCGCGCTGCTGTGTGACGGCCTCGCTGCCGAGGACCACTATGTCGAGGCCGTCGAGCGGCTGGAGCGCACCCGGATCGCCGTGGACCTGGCGCGCGCACATCTGGTGTACGGGGAGTGGCTTCGCCGGGAGAAGCGGCGTGGTGACGCGCGCAAGCAGCTGCGCACCGCCCACGAGATGTTCACCGGGTTCGGGGCGCAGGCCTTCGCGCAGCGCAGCCGGCGCGAACTGCAGGCGATCGGAGACAAAGTCAGCGGCCACGCCCCGCCCGGCGGTGACGTGATGACGCCGCAGGAGCAGCAGATCGCCGAGCTGGCGGGTGCCGGGCTGACCAATGTCGAGATCGGGGCCCAGCTGTTCATCAGCGCTCACACCGTCGAATGGCATCTGCGCAAGGTCTTCGCCAAGCTGGGAATCCGCTCCCGCCGGGAACTGCGCGACCTCGCTGTCGGCCGCTGACCGGGCTCCAGGCCCCGCCCGCCGAGACGCAGACTACGGACTTTCCGGGGTTCCCCCACCGGCCGCACGGTGCCAGGGTCGAGGTACCGAGATCGTGCTGAGCAGGAGGGTGTGAACAAGATGAAGATCACTGTGATGGGTGCCAGCGGACAGATCGGCACCAAGGTTGTCGAGTTGCTGCGCGCCGCCGGCCACGACACCGTGGCAGCCGCCCGCAACTCAGGTGTCGACGTGCTGACCGGAGATGGCCTGGCCGAGGCCCTCTCGGGCGCCGACGTGCTGGTCGACGTTGTCAACTCGCCGGACTTCGCCGACGGCCCGGTGTTGGACTTCTTCACCAAGTCCACCACCCACCAGGTGGACGCAGCCAAAGCCGCTGACGTCGGCCACTACGTGGCGCTGTCCATCGTGAACTGCGACGGGCTGCCCGACAGCGGCTACATGCGCGCCAAGGTCGCCCAGGAGCGCATCATCGCCGAATCCGGGTTGCCCTACACCATCGTGCGTGCCACGCAGTTCCACGAGTTCGCCGACGGCATCACCGCATCGCTGACCGTCGACGGTGAGGTGCGGGCGCCCGAAGGTCTGATCCAGCCGATCGCCGGAGCCGAGGTGGCCGCCGAGGTGGCCCGGGCCGCTCAGGCCGCGCCGGTCGACGGAATCATCAATATCGGTGGCCCCGAGAAGCTGACCTTCGCTGAACTGGCCGCCGTGGTGCTGGCCCATCGGGGCGAGAACCTCCCGATCGTCGTCGACCCGGCCGCGGTCTACTTCGGCACCAAGATCGGCGACACCGGCCTGGTCACCGGCGACGACGCCACTTTGGCGGCGACCCGGCTGGCCGATTGGCAGGCGGCACAATGAGTGAGCTGGCGGGTCAGACCGCGCTGGTGACCGGCGGAACGGCGGGCATCGGACTCGAGTCCGCGCGGCTGCTGGCGCGCCACGGCGCCGAGGTGATCATCACCGGTCGCTCGGCGCAGCGGGGTGCCGCCGCCGTCGCCGAACTCGACGGCGCAGCGCGATTCGTGGCCGCGGATCTGTCCAACCTCGATTCGGTGAAATCTCTGGTGCGCCAATGCGGCGACGGCGGCGTGGATATTCTGGTGAACAACGCCGCCAGCTTCCCGGGTGCGCTGACCGTGGACCAGGATGTGGGTTCATTCGAGTCGACGTTCGACACCAATGTGCGTGGCGCCTATTTCCTGGTCGCCGCCTTGGTGCCGGGCATGCTGCGGCGCGGGCGCGGCAGCATCGTCAACGTCACCAGCATGGTCGCCTTCAAGGGTGTTCCCGGTGCGTCGAGCTACAGCGCCTCCAAAGCTGCGTTGGAGTCGCTGACTCGTACGTGGGCCGCCGAGTTCGGCCCGCACGGGGTCCGGGTCAACAGTGTTGCTCCGGGGCCGACCGCCACCGAGGGGGTCGCCGCCGAATGGGGTGACGTCAATGACGAACTGGGGCGGGGGCTTCCGCTGGGGCGCACCGCACACGCCACCGAGATAGCCGAGGCCGTGTTGTTCCTCGCCTCGCCACGGTCCAGCTTCATCACCGGGTCGACGCTGCACGCCGACGGCGGCGGAGCCGCGGCCTGACCCGCACCCTTATTTCAGCGGTGGGCGTTTATTTCAGCGGTGGGCGTTGAGATTGCTCTGATGGTTGTGCATGTCGTGAATTCACGACCCTGGATGCAATCTGAACGCCCATTGCATCGACCTTGACCGCCGCGCGGGCCACGCACAATTCGTCACCAAGCGTGCACCGACATGTCATGCCGTGCTTGCCTCGTCGCTGCCTGACTGCGCGACCGTGGCGAGTGTGAGCACTGGTTCTGTTCTCATCGCCCCCGAGCCCGCCACCGATTCTCCCGCTTCCGGGACCGACAACCCCCGTTACTCGTTGCTGCTGTCCACCGACCCCAGCATGATCGAAGCCGCGCAGCGGATGCGATTTGAGGTTTTCAGCACCGAGCCGGGCTTCTGCCTGACCGACTCCGGCGCCGGCAGCACCGGCTTGGACGCCGACCATTTCGACCAATACTGCGACCACCTGCTGGTCCGCGACGATGACTCCGGCGAGCTGGTCGGCTGCTACCGAATGCTTCCTCCCACCGGGGCTATCGCTGCCGGAGGCCTTTACAGCGCAAGCGAATTCGATGTCACCGCGCTGGATTCGCTGCGTCCCTCGCTGGTCGAGATGGGCCGCGCGGTGGTCCGGCCGGGCCACCGCAACGGCGCGGTCGTGCTGTTGATGTGGGCCGGAATCCTGGCCTACCTGGACCGCTACCAGTACGACTACATCACCGGCTGCGTCTCGGTGCCGGTGCGCGGCGAGGGCCCCCCGGCCAGTCAGATCCGCGGCGTCCGCGACTTCGTGCGGCGGCGGCACGCCTCCACGTACCGAGTGACCCCGTATCGGCCGGTGATGGTCGACGGCAAGGGCCTCGACGAGATCGCGCCGCCGACTCGTCCGACCATTCCGCCGCTGCTGCGGGGCTACCTGCGCCTGGGCGCGCGGGTCTGCGGTGAGCCGGCCCACGACCCCGCCTTCGGGGTGGGGGACTTCCCGGCCCTGCTGCGCCGCAGCGACGCCGACACCCGCTACCTGCGCCGGCTGCGGTCAGTGTCCGCGGCGTCGCTGGTGGCAGGGGGCCCAGAGGCTGCCGACACCGCTGCGCACGCGTGAACCAGCCGGGCGTGAACGCCTGGGCGCCTCGCGCCGTCTGCACGCCGCGATGCGTCCGGGGCGGGAGTGAGCGGCCGTTCCCGGCGGTGGTGGCGCTACGGCTGGCGATGGTGGTGCTGCTGGCGCCGCTGCTGCCCCTGCTGGCGGTACCGATTCCGGGCCGCGTTCGGCTGCAGCGCGGCGCCTGCCGGGTGGTGTTGCGCTGCTTCGGAGTGCGGGTGACGACGACCGGCGGGCCGGTACGCAACCTGCGCGGCATGTTGGTGGTCAGCCCGCACGTGTCCTGGCTGGACGTGTTCGTGATCGGTGCGGTGTCGCCGGGCACGTTCGTGGCGCGCGCCGATCTGATCAGCTGGCCCGGAATCGGTGCGCTGGCCCGCATGATGCGGATCATCCCCATCGAGCGCGACAGTCTGCGTGGGTTGCCGGTGGTCGTCGACATGGTGGCGGCCCGATTGCGGGCCGGCCGTACGGTCGTGGCATTCCCGGAGGGCACCACCTGGTGTGGGCGTGCCCGTGGCCGTTTCCATCCGGCGATGTTCCAGGCCGCCGTGGACGCGGGTCGGCCGGTACAGCCGCTGCAGCTCACCTACCACCACCGGGACGGTGCGCTGTCGACCGTGCCGGCGTTTGTCGGCGACGACACCCTGTTGGCCTCGATTCGTCGTCTGATCACCGCGCGCCGCACCATCGCGCAGGTGCATGTCGCGGCGTTGCAGTTGCCGGGAACCGATCGGCGTGAGCTCGCAGCGCGTTGCCAGGCGGCGGCGGGCTGGCGGGTCCGGCGGCGCCGGCGAGCTCGCGTCGCCTGTTGAGCAGGACGGCCGCCCGCCGCAGCGCCGGGGCGGCCGCAGGTGCCCGGTATCCTGGGCAGGTCATGGTCTATCTGGATCACGCCGCCACCACCCCGATGCACCCGCAAGCCATCGAGGCGATGACAGCTGTCTTGGGCACCGTCGGAAACGCCTCATCGTTGCACGCCGCCGGTCGCACCGCGCGCCGCCGGATGGAGGAGTCCCGGGAGTCCATCGCGGCACGGCTGGGCGCGCGTCCCTCTGAGGTGGTCTTCACCTCCGGCGGCACCGACGGCGACAACCTGGCCGTCAAGGGCATCTACTGGGCCCGGCGCGATGCCGATGCGCAGCGACGCCGAATCATCACCACCGAGGTCGAGCACCACGCCGTGCTGGATGCGGTGGACTGGCTCGCCGAGCACGAGGGCGCTGAGATCACCCGGCTGCCCACCGACGCCGACGGTTCGGTGTCACCGGAGGCGCTACGCGAGGAGCTGGACGGCGGTCGCGCTGACGACGTCGCCCTGGTGTCGGTGATGTGGGCCAACAATGAAGTCGGAACGGTCCTGCCGGTCGTCGAACTGGCCGCGATCGCCGCGCAGTTCGGGGTGCCGATGCACTCCGATGCGGTCCAGGCCGTCGGGCAGCTGCCGGTCGATTTCGGTGCCAGCGGGCTGTCCGCGCTGAGTCTGACCGCGCACAAGTTCGGCGGGCCGTGCGGGACCGGTGCGCTGTTGATTCGTCGTGACGTGACCTGTGTCCCGCTCACACACGGCGGGGGCCAGGAACGTGACATCCGTTCGGGCACACCCGATGTCGCCGGAGCGGTCGGCATGGCTGCGGCACTCCAGGTCGCCGTGGGCTCGCTGGAGTCCACCGCCGACCGGGTTGCGGGCCTGCGCGACCGGCTCATCGAGGGAGTGCTCGCCCGGATTGACAACACCCGGGTCAACGGATCGCGTAGCCAGCGGCTGCCCGGCAACGCGCACTTCACCTTCGCCGGCTGCGAAGGCGACTCGCTACTGATGCTGTTGGACGCCAACGGCATCGAATGCTCCACCGGATCTGCCTGCACCGCCGGTGTGCCGCAGCCTTCGCATGTGCTGACCGCGATGGGCGCCGACCCGGTCGCAGCCCGCGGATCGCTGCGACTGTCGTTGGGCCACACCAGCGTCGACGGTGACGTCGACGCTGTGCTTGCCGTGTTGCCCGGTGCGGTGGACCGGGCTCGTCAGGCCATGCTGGCGGCAGCGGGAGTGCCGCGATGAAGGTCGTAGCCGCGATGAGCGGCGGAGTGGACTCCTCGGTGGCGGCGGCCCGCATGGTCGATGCCGGGCACGAGGTGGTCGGGGTACATCTGGCACTGTCGCGCAACCCGGGCACCCTGCGCACCGGCTCGCGTGGGTGCTGCTCGCGGGAAGACTCTGACGACGCCCGGCGCGTCGCTGACGTGCTGGGCATTCCGTTCTACGTGTGGGACTTCTCCGAGCAGTTCAAGGACGAGGTGATCGACGACTTCGTCGAGTCTTACGCGCGTGGCGAGACCCCCAACCCGTGCATGCGGTGCAACGAGAAGATCAAGTTCTCCGCGGTGGCCGCTCGAGCCGTCGCGCTGGGATTCGACATGGTGGCCACCGGTCACTACGCGCGGCTCGCCGACGGCCGACTGCGCCGCGCGGTGGATGCCGACAAGGACCAGTCCTATGTGCTCGCGGTGCTGTCCGCCGAGCAACTCCGTCATGCGGCGTTCCCGATCGGGGACACCCCCAAGCCGCAGATCCGCGCCGAAGCCGCCGACCGCGGCCTGGCGGTGGCGAGCAAACCCGACAGTCATGACATCTGCTTCATCCCGACCGGCGACACGCGCACCTTCCTGGGCGGCCACATCGGAGTGCGGCCCGGCGCTGTGGTGGACACCGGCGGGTCGGTGCTGGCTGAACACGATGGGGTGCACGGTTTCACCATCGGCCAGCGCAAGGGCCTGGGCATCGCCGGGCCCGGCCCGGACGGCCAGCCGCGCTACGTGACCGGTATCGATGCCGCGACCGGCACCGTCACCGTAGGGTCGGCCGCCGACTTGAATGTGACGGAGCTGACCGGGCGGGCGCCGGTGTTCACCTCGGGGCAACCGTGGCGCGGCCTAGTCGAGTGCGAGGTGCAGGTGCGCGCCCACGGCGAGACGGTTGGCGCGGTGGCCGGATTGGTCGGTGACATGTTGCAGGTGCGGCTGCGCGAGCCGTTGCGCGGTGTGGCCCGCGGCCAGACCCTGGCCTGTTACCGCCCGGACGCGCACGGCGACGAAGTGATCGCCAGCGCCACTATCGCCGCCACCGGCGCGTAGCTTCGGCCAGTTGCGCCGAACGTGTACTGGGCACGACGACGCGGCGCTTGCCGGCGTGAGTGCACGCTCGGCGTGGGGAACCGGGTCTAACCGGGCACCGCCGAAGCCATGTTCGTCACCACCAGGTCGGCGTCGGATTCCGAGAAGCCGCAGTAGGTGACCTCCAGCAGCACCACCGACTTGACCTGGTACGCCCGTCCGCAGTCGCCGGCGTGGGTACGCAACGACGCGTCGTCGGAAGTCCAGTCGCTGACCAGGCCCGGCCCGGCGGAGGTGTCGGCGCACTCGGCGACCATGGCCACCAACGCATCGAGAACGTGGTGCGCGGCTTCGGTGTCGGGGTAGACGGCGGCGCCCTCCGAGACCAGCGCGGCCTTCGGCGGGTACTGGTAGGTGGTTTTGTGAAAACGCGTCGCCGTGGATCCGAACACCGCGGTCTCGGCGAAGATGAACCGGCACGGCGGCGGGATGGTGGCGGCCAGCTCGTCGATGTCGGTCGGAGAGCTGGAATCCATGGTGGGGATGACGGTCAGCTGCTCGTCGGCGCCGACGATGGCCCGCATCCGGGGTGTGCCGAGCATGATCCGGCCGAGATCCACGGCGCCGGCGGGCGCCGGCAGCGCCGCGGGTGGCAGCGCCGTCCCGTCGACCAGCCGGGTGCAGCCCACCACCGCTGCAGCCACCGCCCAGATCGGCACCAGCCGCGACATTCTCACCATCGAAGGCTAGCCCGCCGTGCCCGTGGCCATGTCACTTCAATACGGTTGCCCGGTGAGTGCTTTCGCCACTGGGACCGGACTGGGGTCGTGGCCGGGCACCTCGGCGCGCGCGGCGGCCGAGGTGGTGGTCGGTGAGTTGGGCGGCAGCCTGGCCCACCTGGTCGAGCTGCCGGGGCGCGGAGTCGGCGCCGACATGATCGGTCGGACCGGCGCGCTGCTGGTCGACATTGCCATCGACACCGCCCCGCGAGGCTACCGGCTGGCCGCGCGACCCGGAGTGGTGAGCCGGCGCGCGGTGAGCCTGCTCGGTGAGGACGCCGACGCGCTGGAAGAGGCGTGGGAAGTCGCCGGCCTGCGCGGGAGCGGTCATCCGGTCAAGGTGCAGGCGGCCGGCCCGCTGACCGTGGCCGCGGAAGTGGAGCTGGCGAATGGGCACCGGGCGATCACCGACCCCGGTGCGGTGCGGGACCTTGCCGCCTCGCTGGCCGAGGGCCTCAAGGCGCATCGCGCCGACCTGTCTCGCCGGCTTGACACGCCGGTGATCGTGCAGCTCGACGAGCCGTCCCTGGGCGCCGCGGTGACCGGCCGGCTGGCCGGCGTTACCGCGTTGAGCCCGGTGGCCGCCATCGACGAGTCGCTGGCCACGGCGCTGCTCGACGGCTGCGCCGACACCATCGGCGGCGAGGTGCTGGTGCACAGTTGTGCAGCGGGACTTCCGTGGAATGTGTTGCAGCGCAGCGCTATCGCTGCGCTGGCGCTGGACTGCACCGGGTTGGAATCCGCTGACTACGATCAGATCGGCGCATTCGTCGACTCTGGCCGCACCGTGGTGATGGGACTGGTTCCCGCGCTCGCTCCGGCGCGGGCGCCCGGCGTCGAAGAGCTGGCGACCGCGGTGGCGGCGATCACCGACCGCATCGGATTCGCCCGTTCGGTGCTGGCCGAGCGGGTCGGGATCAGCCCGGTCTGCGGGATGGCCGGCGCCGACGCCGCGTGGGCGCGCGCCGCGCTCGGGCTGGTGCGCAAGGTGGGCGAGGCGCTGAGCAGCGAGCCCGAGGCGATCTAGGCAACGAGAAGGTTGCAATCGAGCCGCGAACGCATCTGGGCGGTGCAGCCGCAGCCGACGCCAGCGACTATTTCGCCGGGCTGTCGCGCCGCCGGGACGCCGCGACTGAGCGGCTGCGGGCATTCGCCGAGCGCTGGTCCTGGTCCAGAGACCGGACCAACCGCGCCGGCGCGGTCAGCCGAAACGACGTGTCGACCAGCTCGCCGACCTCATCCCAATCCACATCAGCTGCAGTGAAATCCAGGCCCAGCCAACCGGACGGGCCCAGATACATCGGCAGGAAGAACCGCGGGTCCTGCTCCAGCGCACGTCGCTCGGACTCGTCGACCTTGACCAGCAGCGCATGGGGGTAGGGCACCATCGTGCCGGTGGCTTTGCTGTTGCCACCGTAGATCGCGAACATCTTGGGTGCGCAGAACACCGGACGGCCATGGGAGATCTTCTCGAAGGCTTCGGGAAAGCCCAGCGCGATGCGTCGCAGCTCCGCCAGACCAGGGTCGTCGTCGCGGTACATGATCGGGTGCGGCATGCCGCCAGGGTAGTCAGAGCAGATAACCTGCGGGGGTGAGTCCAGAGGCCGACAGCGTGCCCCCCGAACTCCGGCGGCAGTGGCACGATCTGGCTGAAGAGGTGCGCGAGCACCAGTTCCGCTACTACGTCAAAGACGCGCCGATCATCACCGACGGCGACTTCGACGAGCTGTTCAACCAGCTGCTCGCGCTGGAGGAGGCGCACCCGGAGCTGCGTACCGCCGACTCGCCGACCCAGCTGGTGGGTGGCGCCGGGTTCACCACGGAGTTCGCCCCCGCTGAGCATCTGGAGCGAATGCTGTCGCTCGAAGACGTGTTCTCAACCGACGAACTGACGGCCTGGGCCGGTCGGGTGATCAGTGAGATAGGCGGTGGCACCGCCTACCTGTGCGAACTCAAGGTCGACGGCGTGGCACTCGGACTGGTGTACCGCAACGGCCGGTTGAGCAGTGGGGCCACCCGTGGCGACGGCCGGGTCGGTGAGGACGTGACACTCAATGCGCGCACCATCGCCGACATCCCCGAGTTCCTCAACACCGACACCGAATTCCCGGTCCCGGCGGTGCTGGAGGTGCGCGGCGAGGTGTACTTCCGGTTGGAGGACTTCGAAAACCTCAACGCCGGACTGGTCGCCGAGGGCAAGCCGCCGTTCGCCAACCCCCGCAACAGCGCGGCTGGTTCCCTGCGGCAGAAGAACCCGGCTATCACCGCGCGGCGCAATCTGCGGATGGTCTGCCACGGCCTCGGCTACGCCGAGGGCTTCAGCCCCGACACCTTGCACGGCGCCTACCGAGCGATGCAGGCCTGGGGGCTGCCGGTCTCGACACACACCGCCCGCGTCGAGGGCATGGCCGCGGTAGCTGAACGTATCGCCTACTGGGGTGAACACCGGCACGACGTCGAACACGAAATCGATGGTGTGGTGGTCAAAGTCGACGACCGCACCCTGCAGCGTCGGCTCGGCGCCACCTCCCGGGTGCCGCGGTGGGCGGTGGCCTACAAATATCCGCCCGAAGAGGCGCAGACCACGCTGCTCGACATCCGGGTCAGCGTCGGGCGCACCGGCCGGGTGACCCCGTTCGCCTACATGACCCCGGTCAAGGTCGCCGGCTCCACGGTGAGCCTGGCCACCTTGCACAACGCCTCGGAGGTCAAGCGCAAAGGGGTGCTGATCGGCGACACCGTGGTGATCCGCAAGGCCGGCGACGTGATTCCCGAGGTGCTCGGGCCCGTGGTCGATCTGCGCGACGGCAACGAGCGCGAGTTCGTCATGCCGACCCACTGCCCGGAATGCGGAACGCTGCTGGCGCCGGCCAAGGAAGCCGACGTCGACATCCGTTGCCCCAATTCGCGGTCCTGCCCGGCGCAGCTGCGCGAGCGGGTTTTCCACGTCGCCGGCCGCGGCGCCTTCGACATCGAGGCTCTGGGGTATGAGGCGGCGACCGCCCTGTTGAGCGCCGGGGTCATCACCGACGAGGGCGACCTGTTCACCCTCACCGAAGAAGACCTGCTGCGTACCGAGCTGTTCACCACCAAGGGTGGTGTGCTGTCCAAGAATGGCCGGCAGCTGCTGGCCAATCTCGACAAGGCCAAGGCTCAACCGCTGTGGCGGGTGCTGGTGGCCTTGTCGATTCGGCACGTCGGCCCGACCGCGGCGCGGGCGCTGGCCACCGAGTTCGGCAGCCTGGACGCGATCACCGCGGCGTCCACTGAGCAGTTGGCCGCTGTCGAGGGCGTCGGCCCCACCATCGCCGCCGCGGTCACCGAATGGTTCGACGTCGACTGGCACCGTGCGATCGTCGACAAGTGGCGGGCCGCCGGGGTGCGGATGGCCGACGAACGCGATGCGAGCATCGAACGCACGCTTGAGGGGCTGAGCATCGTGGTGACGGGCTCGCTGACCGGCTTCTCTCGCGACGAGGCCAAAGAGGCGATCATCGCCCGGGGGGGTCGGGCGGCCGGTTCGGTGTCGAAGAAGACCGCCTACGTGGTGGCCGGCGATGCGCCCGGCTCGAAGTACGACAAGGCTGTCGAACTCGGGGTGCCGGTCCTGGACGAGGACGGATTCGTCAACTTGCTGGCCGAGGGCCCGAACACCGCACCGGATTAGCCTGCTCTCAGCTTATTGACAGCGTCATCGAAGTATGGCAGCGTTTCGCAGCGAAGTGCAACAGCATGTTGCAGTTCGTTTTCGGTGGGGCCGCTGGGGAAGTGCGGGGACACGATGACCACTGGTGAGAGCGCCTTCTGGGGCACCGACAGGCAGTCCTCCGCCACGCACGGCTCGCGTGGAATCGGGCGATACACCCGCAAGCGGATGCTCACTACCCCTCTCGCGATTGGGGCGTTTGCGTGCTTCGGCATGCTCCCGCTCGCCTCGGCGCCCGCAGCTCAGGCCGACATCGAGGACGTGTTCGAGCAGCTGTTCTCGCCCTTTGCGGACGCGGCTACCGGCACCCCCGACTGGGAGGCGTTCACCGACTCCACGGCGTGGGAAGCCTTCTTCGACCCGGCGCACTGGGAAGCCGTATGGGCCGACCTTGACGGACTGAGCAGCGCGCAACCGGCATTGGCCGCACCCATCGGTCTGACCACCTTGTTCGATCAGTGGATCTACACCCCGATCCACACCGGCGTCGGCAATGTGATCAACAGCGATCTGGGCCTGCAGGTGGGCGGAGCGATCAATCAGCTCTTGGGCTCTTACGTCATCGGTGATGGGGCGGACGGCACCGCTGAGAATCCTGACGGTGGGGCCGGTGGGTGGCTGTTCGGTGACGGTGGAGCCGGCTACTCCAGCACTGCGGACGGTGTGGCCGGCGGTGCGGGCGGGAGCGCGGGGTGGTTCGGTGA